>JAJYGM010000202.1:0-4440 GCA_021785095.1 Actinomycetes bacterium | reverse complement strand
GCCCCCTTCTCCGCGAGCGCCCAGCACCACACGGACGCCGATCCCCGCCGAGCTCGCCGACGCCAGCTGCTCCACCTCACCGGCGAAGGCGCGAACCTCGGTGTCGTGGCCGCGGGCGACGTAGGCTTCGACGCCTTCGCCCGGCCGGGCCCGGTCGACGACGGACTGGGCGAGGTCCAGCAGCTCGCTCACGCCGCCGTCCCGCCGATCGTCACCCCGGCGATGCGCAGGGTCGCCTGACCGCAACCGACGGGCACGCTCTGACCGTCCTTGCCGCACGTCCCCGGCGTCATCGAGAAGTCGCCAGCGACCGCGTCGATGCGTCGGAGCACCTCTGGGCCGTTCCCGATCAGGTTGGCGTCGCGCAGCGGCTCCGTGATGCGACCGTGCTCGATGAGGTAGGCCTCGGTCGTCCCGAAGACGAAGTCTCCGGTAGTGGTGTTCACCTGTCCGCCGCCGAGCTTCGCCACGTACACGCCGCTCGGCGTCTGGGCGACGATCTCGTCGGGGTCCTCCGTCCCCGCCAGGAGGAACGTATTGGTCATCCGCACCATGGGCAGGTGCTGATAGCTCTGCCTCCGCCCGTTCCCAGAGGACTGGCGACCCTCCTTGCGGGCGCGAAGCCAGTCCCACATGTAGTCCGTGAGCACGCCATGGTCGATGAGCACGTTGCGCGCGGCGGGCCGCCCTTCGTCGTCGACCGCGTAGTTGCCCCACTCCCCGGCGATCGTCCCGTCGTCGACGAGCGTCACGAGCGAGCTCGCGACCTGCTCACCGACGCGGCCGACGTACACCGAGGAGTCCTTCACGATGTGGTCCGCTTCGAGGCCGTGGCCGCACGCCTCGTGGAACAGGATCCCGCCTGACCCCCCTGCGAGGACGACCGGCACCTCGCCGGAGGGCGCGGGGCGGGCGGAGAGCTTCCCGAGCGCGCGACGCGCTGCAGCGCGGGCGATCTCCTGGACGTCGGCGTGGTCGAACAGCTCGAACCCCACCGTCTTGGCGACGCTCTCGTAGCCGGTCTGCATGCCGGTGTCGCCCGAAGCGACGCAGACGACGCTGAAACGCGTGCGCACCTGGTCGTCCTCTGCGAGCACGCCGTCGGTGCTGGCGACGAGCACGCGCCTGCGCGAGTCTCCGTAGCCGACCTGAACCTGGGTGATCTCACTGCCTGACGCACGCGCGGCGTCGTCGGCGCGGAGGAGAAGTTCGATCTTCGTCGCCTTGGCGACGGTCGACGGCAGCACGTCGGCACGCGGCGGACGCCGTCGGCGCCCAGGGAGTGCCGCGGCCCGCGCGGCCCCGCCGCCGTCACGTGCGACAGCGGCTGCCGCCTCCGCGGCAGCGAGGAGGCCCGCCTCGCTCAGGTCCGCGGTGTGCGCGAACCCGGTGGTCTCCCCGACGACGACCCGGATCCCTGCGCCCCGCTCGCGACCCGACGACAGCTCCTCGACCTTGCGGTCGTCGAACGAGGCGCCGGAGATCTGCCGGTCCTCCACGAAGACCTCTGCCATGTCCCCTCCGCGGCGTACCGCGTGGGCGAGGACACGCTCCACGACGTCGGGCTCGACGAGCGGCGCATCGTCAGGTCGAGGCATCGAGGGGGTGGCGGGCACGGGCGGTATCGTAACGGTGATGCCTCGAGTCGCATCTCGCACGCAGGTCCCCGCCGACACGGCCCACCCCGGGATGAGCGCGTCGGTCTCCCTCACGGTTTCCGAGTCCGACACGGCGCTCAGCCTGCGCTCTGGCGACGTCCCGGTGCTGGCGACCCCGAGGCTCGTCGCGCTCTGCGAGGAGGCCAGCTGCCAAGTGCTCGACGGCCGGCTGGGCCCCGGGAGGACCAGCGTCGCCTCCCGCATCCAGTTCGACCACCTCGTGCCGGTCCCGGTCGGCGCCAAGGTCACGGCGGAGGCGACGCTCGAGAAGGTGGAGGGGCGCCGGCTCGTCTTCACCATCTCGGTCACGCTCGACGCCCACGACCGCGCCGCGCTGGTGGGTGCCGGCCGCCTCACCCGCGTGGCGGTGGACCGGCCCGCCTTCCTCGCCAAGGCGCGCTGCGCAGAGGTGTCCGCCAGTGCCGAGCGCGGCAAGCCGTGCGCCGACAGCGAGCACGCGGCGCCGGTCGAGCGCCGCAGTGGCGCCCAGGATTGAACGATCCGAACGGGCGCCAGGGGGTAGCGTGGACGTCGTCACGGTCGGCCCTGCCGGCCAGGCGCTGCTATCGAGATGACGATCCTCCCCCGCATCGAGACCCCGGCCGACCTCCGCTCCCTCTCCCACGAGGAGCTCGCCGAGCTCGCCGAGGAGATCCGGGCGTTCATCGTGGAGTCGGTGACGACGACCGGCGGGCACCTCGGGTCCAACCTCGGCGTGGTCGAGCTCACCCTTGCTCTCCACCGGGTCTTCGAGTCCCCGCGCGACGCCCTCCTGTGGGACACCGGGCACCAGGCGTACATCCACAAGCTCGTGACCGGTCGCCGGTACGGCTTCCGCTCGCTTCGGCAGAGGGGCGGGCTCTCGGGATACCCGAACCGCGCTGAGTCCGACCACGACTGGATCGAGAACAGCCACGCCTCGACCGTGCTTTCGTACGCGCACGGGCTGGCGAGCGCATGGGCCCTCGAGGGCCAGCTCGCCGGCGCAGGGGGCGACCGCCGCATTGTCGCGGTCGTCGGTGACGGGGCACTCACCGGCGGCATGGCCTACGAGGCGTTGAACAACCTCGGCCACTCAGGCAGGCGGGTGCTGATCGTCCTCAACGACAACGGCCGCTCGTACGCGCCGACGGTCTCGTTTCTCTCGCGCGGGGTCACCTCGCTGCGCTTGAACCCGACCTACGTCCAGACGCGCCAGCGGCTGCGCACCATCCTGCGCGACATCCCCGGCGTCGGCGACCTGGCGTACAGCGGCGTGCACGGGCTCACGAGCGCGCTGCGAGAGGTGGTGACGCCGCACATCTTCTTCGAGACGCTCGGTGTCCGCTACGCGGGCCCGATCGACGGCCACGATGTCGCCCAGACCGAGCAGGCGCTCCAGCGCGCGGCCGAATGGGAAGGCCCAATGGTGGTGCACGTGCTCACCCAGAAGGGGCGCGGGTACACGCCCGCGGAAGAGGACGAGGTGCAGTGCTTGCACGACGTGAAGGCCACGGCGCACCCTCTGGCGACGACCGCGCCGCCGCGGGTCTCGGCCCGCCCGGCGCGGCCTTCCGAGCCCCACCGGCGCCCTGAGCCCCCGGAGCCCTCCTCCGGCGCGGCGATCACGTACACGGACGCTTTCACCCGCGCCCTCATCCGCGTCGCGGAGCGTCGGCCCGAGGTGGTGGCGCTCACCGCGGCGATGCCCGGCCCCACCGGGCTGCTCCCGTTCCAGTCACGCTTCCCCGACCGGTTCTTCGACGTCGGGATCGCGGAGCAGCACGAGGTGACCGCGGCTGCGGGCATGGCGATGGGCGGGCTCCGCCCGGTGGTCGCGGTGTACTCGACGTTCTTGTCGCGCGCCTTCGACCAGATGAACCTCGACGTCGCGCTGCACCGACTGCCCGTGGTGTTCGCCCTGGACCGGGCGGGGATCACGGGCGACAACGGCCCGAGCCACCACGGGATCTTCGACCTGGTGCTGTCGCTCGCCGTGCCGGGCATGACGGTGCTCGCGCCCTCGAGCGCCGAGGACCTCGAGGCGATGCTCGAGGCTGCGATCGACCTCGACGGTCCCGTAACGATCCGCTACCCCTCGACCCCCGCCCGCCACGCGGAGCAAGGCCGCGGACTCAACGCCCGGCTCGTACGCCAAGGCGACGGGTCGGTCTGCCTCCTCGGCGTCGGGAAGCTGCTCGAGGCATGCGAGGCGGCAGCCGACGAGCTGGAGGCCACAGGGATCGATGCGACGCTCTGGGACGTGCGCGCGGTGAGCCCGCCCGACGAGGCCATGGTCGCCGACGCGGCGCACCACGCCCTCGTCATCACCGCCGAGGACGGGCTGAGGACGGGAGGCGCGGGCAGCTTCCTGTCGGACGCGATCGCGCGTGCGGCCGACGAGGCCGACCGCACCGCACCACCGGTCGTGTCCCTCGGGATCCCGCGCGCGTTCATTCCGCAGGACAAGCCGGACGCGATCCTCGCCGAGCTCGGGCTCGACGGGCCCGGCATCGCAGCGCGCGTGCGGCGAGCAGCGCGGCACGAGCGGACGCTGTCCGCTCCCTGACCCGCACGTCGCTCAGGCCTTGTTCGCCCCGTAGGCGCGGACGAAGTCGTTCACGGCGTAGTACGCGTCGATCGACTCGCCCGCGTCGCCCCAGAACCCCTCCAAGATGTCGTAGCGCATCGATCCCTGGGCGACGTAGTGGTTGTTCACGTCGGTGATCTCGAGCTCGCCGCGGCCCGACGGCTCCAGCACCTTGATCACGTCGAACACCCCTTCATCGAAGCAGTAGATGCC
>JAJYGM010000185.1:350-5661 GCA_021785095.1 Actinomycetes bacterium | reverse complement strand
GCTCGAGCGCATCGCCCTGGAGGACGAGTACTTCGTCTCCCACAAGCTCTACCCGAACGTCGACTTCTACTCGGGGATCATCTACCTCGCGATGGGCTTCCCCGTCGCCATGTTCCCCGTGCTCTTCGCGCTCGGGCGCACCCCCGGCTGGCTCGCCCAGTGGGAGGAGGGGCTGCTCGACGCCGAGCAGAAGATCACGCGGCCGCGGCAGCTCTACGTCGGCGAGCCAGAGCGGCGCTTCGTGCCGATCGATCAGCGCTCGTAGGGGCGGGTTCCGCTCCCAGGGCTCCCGGCGGGGGCGGGCTTTCCTCCGCCCCCGCCGAACGTTCACCCGCCGGCCACCCGCCGCCGCACGCGACGTTCACCTTCGGGCGATACAACTACGTCGCTCCCTCTTCGGGCGCGGCGCGGAGGCGGACTCCCACGCTCCCCCGGCTGCCGAGCCGGCCCGAAGGGCGCGCCGGGGCCGGCCGTGCTCCCGCGGCTCTCGTGGTGGCGGCCGGCCCCGGCGACCTCCCCCCGCCGGCTCTAGTCGAGGTCCGCGAGGTCCGCGAGACCCCCGAGGTCCGCGAGCACGCGGTCGACCTCCGCCTCGGTCGAGTAGTGGCAGAAGCCGATCCGAACGGCCCCGCCCGTCTCGCGGAGCCCGAGCCGTTCCATCGCCGCCACCGCGTAGTAGTCGCCGTCCCAGACGAAGACCCCTCGAGCGGCGAGCGCCTCGGCCGTCGCGCGCGGGTGCGCGTCGCCCACCCTGACGGCGAACGTCGGGGTCCGCTCCCCGACTCGGGCGGGGTCGCCGATTCCCCACAGGCGGACGGCCCTGCCGAGGCCCGGGAGTCCCTCGAGGAACCGCCGCGAGAGCCCGGCCTCGTGGGCCGCGACCGCGCCCATCCCGGCCGCGACGGCCGCTCGCAGGTCGGTCCCCGGCGCCGCCCCGCCGAACGCGTGCCCGACCCAGGCGAGGTGGTCGACCGCGGCGGCCACGCCGGCCAGCAGCTCGTGCGGTAGCGTGCCCGTCTCCCACCGCTCTGGTGCCCGGTCCTCCTGCGGGCGGACCTTGTAGGCGGGCCAGGCCTCCAGCAGGTCCCGGCGGCCGAACATCATCCCGAGGTGTGGCCCGTAGAACTTGTAGGGGGAGGTGAACAGCACGTCGACGCCCATCGCCCGCACGTCGAGCGGGCGATGGGGCGCGGCATGCACCGCGTCGCCGATCGCGATCGCGCCGGCCTCGCGCGCCCGCCGCGCGATCTCGGCCGCGGGCGTCACCGTCCCGAGGGCGTTCGAGGCGAGCGTGAACGCCACGATCCGCGTCCGCGGCCCGAGCGCCGCGTCGAGGGTGGCGAGGTCGAGCGTGCCGTCCTCGTCGCGGAGGTCGACCCAGCGCACCCGGGCACCCCGCTCGGCGGCGATCGCGAGCCACGGGGCCACGTTCGCATCGTGGTCGAGCACCGTCAGCACGACCTCGTCACCCGGCTCCAGCACGCGTGCCAGCGACCGCGACAGCGCGAACGAGAGCGTGGTGCTGTTCGCGCCGAACACGATCTCGCCGGGGTCGCAGCCGAGGAGCGCGGCGCCAGCCGCCCGCGCTGCCGCGATCGTCCCGTCGGTCTCCACGCTGGTCGCGAACGCACCGTGAGTGTTCGCGTTCCGCTCGCGGTAGTAGCCCGCCACGGCCTCGATGACGGCCTCCGGAACCTGCGTGCCGGCGGGCGCGTCGGCGAAGACCACCGGGCGGCCGTCCTGCGTCCGCGCCAGCGACGGGAACCGGGCGCGGATCGCCTCGACGTCATAGGGATGCGGACCGGCGGTCACGACGCGGCCCAGCCTACCGGAACCTCGGCTTCGACCAGCAGGAAGCCGGCGGGGTCGAACCACGCCTCGCCGAGGTGCCACGCGAGATCCGTCGCCCCCCGCCCGCCGCCGTCGGGGTGCCTGGCGAGCACCCGGCCCTGGACCTCGATCCACGCCGCCCCGTCCCGAGATGGAGGCTGCCGCACTCTGCCAGGACGAACGGAGGCCGGGCCGCATGCGGCCCGGCCTCCGCGCCGCGCGTGAGGGCTACGGGTTGTGGATGTCGCCGCTGTCGCCGCTGGACGAGTTGACCCAGGTCTCGGCAACGCCGTCGACGTGCGCCTTGTACGTGATGCTGTACAGGGTCACGTTGGCGTCGCCCGGGTATGTCGGCGACTGGCCAGTGGCATTCTGGAAGTTGGCCGCCAGCCACTGGCCCGTCGTGCAGTCCCCGGGGGTCTCGCCGTTGCCCGCCCCAAGCGGCCAATCGGCCAAGGTCCCACAGGTCCCATTGCCGGTGTAGGAGAAGCCGGGCGCCACCTGGATGGTGAACGACCCGTGGAAGATCCCCACGACGCCCTCTCGGAGCACGTGGCCGGACGCATAGGAGTTCCCGCAAGACTCCGGCGAGGGGCCCGACCCGGTGCCACCATCCCCCAACGTGATGAACCGCCCGTTCAGGAACTTCATCAGGACCGTGGTTCCGCTGGCCGTCGCGGGGCTGACCCGGAACTCGCGGTTGAACTGATCCACAGCCCACGCGTTCCCGCACGTTCCCGAGTCCGGCGTCGCGGCGGCGAAGGGCCCGCTCTCGGAGTGCTTGCTCACGACCCTCGGCATGACCCTCGATGCGGACCCATTCGCCCAGGCCGCTCCCGCCATCGCCAGAGTCAGCGTGAGAACACCCAGCACAGCGACGAGACGTCGCATCCCGACCTCCTTCTATCCCCCGAATGGGGCCTCAGCGGCCGAGTATGGGGGATCCCCCCAAGCCCAGCCATAGGCCGTTTGCCCCGAAATCCGCTCACGGACCCGCCGGCAGCCATCGGAGCGGTCGTCGCGCGCTGTCCCTCGGAAGGCGTCGCGCCAAACCTTGATAAGCTTCTGCGCGGGCTCGCCGGCCGCGGATCGGCGCCGGTGACCCTCGCGCGGTCCCATCGTCTAGAGGCCGAGGACACCACCCTCTCAAGGTGGAGACACGGGTTCGAATCCCGTTGGGACTACCACCTCTGACCTGCGGAAACGCTCCCGAGCGCCGCTCCGGAGAGGCCCGCGAAGGCCATTAGTGCGCAGTTGGTGCGCACGCCGTCGGAGCCCCGCGGTAGGATCGAGCCGGATCCGGCCGTGGCAAGGGGAACCATGCATCGCTCCGACAAGGACCCTGGCGAGGGTGCCGCTGCTGGCCTCTCGGCTCCTCCCTGACGAGGTGGGCTTGTCACAAGACCTGCAGGTGCTCGGAGATCGCCGGCCTGCCGAGCTCGAACTCGCTCGCGAGATCGTTGACGGCCCTCGGGCCGTCCCGGAGCGAGGCGAGGACTTGGCGGCGCACCGGACTGGCGACAGCCCTGAACACGTCCGCTGACATGGCGCGAAGATACGTCGGAGGCTTCCGACGTATCACCATCATCCGACGCATCGACGGGCCAGCATTGGCCGCCCGGGACGGTTTCCCGTAGCCTTCGGCTGCGGGCGGGTGGCATCCGAAGGGTGTGCGATGAACGAGGAGCTATTCAGGGCGCTGGTCGGGTGGCTGGAGACCTCTCCTTCGGCCCGCGACCTCGATCTGCATGGGGATGCTCACTGGCGGCGCGTCGCGTGGACCGCCGTCGATCTCGGAAAGGAGGTTCGAGGGAGCGACCCGCTCGTCGCGTTCCTCTTCGGTCTCCTCCACGACTCGATGCGCCAGGGCGACGGGACCGACCCCGAGCACGGCAGGCGTGCGGAGGTGGTCATCGGGGAGCTCAACGGCCGGCTGTTCCACCTGAGCGAGCCTCGCGCCGAGCTGCTGTCTACCGCCTGCGCGGGCCACGCGGATGGCCTGGTCAGCGACGACCCGACCATCGGGGTGTGCTGGGACGCGGATCGGCTGGACCTGTGGCGCCTCGACATGCAGCCGAGGGCCGAGCTCCTGTCGTCGCCCGCGGCCCGGTCTCGGGACCGGATCGCGTGGGCTCGTGGGTTCACGCGCGAGCGCCCCACCTGGGACGCCCTCTTCGCCAAGCTCCCCGCCGCGATGCCATAACTCGCCAGCCTGCCCTCCCCTGCCGTGTCGGCCGCACTTCCGGCCCGCCGTGCGACGCCCATCGGAACCGTCGAGGTGGAGCTCACAGGTACCCCGCTCCGCCCTCCTCGCCACCGCCCGAGGACGGTCCGTCAAACACCGTGGCGCCCCCGAAGCGCCCCCTGAGCTCGCGGGCATGCTGCAGGGTGATGCTCCCGACCATGTCACACGCGAAGGTCAGCGAATCCTTGCTGACGCTGAAGGCCGGGACGTCGACGACCGCCATGACCGAACCGTCGTCCCACACCACCTTCCCTGCCCACACGGAGCGATTCACGTCGTTGATGGCCTCGAGCAGGCTCGGGTTCCCCTGCAGGCCCCACAGGACGGGCGCGAACACATGGACGAAGGGGTACTCGTCATCGATCGCCCGGACGTAGGCGATCGGGCCCTCGTTCATGCGGATCGCAACGTCACCGTCCTCGTCGTGTCGGACCTCGGAGACCCCGAGCATCTCCCTCAGGGATTCCTCGACCCGATCCCGGAACGCGGTGCTCGCGGAGCCTTGCCCGGGGCCGCCCGCAGACGGGTGGTCCTCGGGAGCGGGTGGAACGCCGAGCCCCGGGTGCTCGAGGGGCGCCCCGTCCTTGCCACGGGAGTGGTAGCGAAGCGCCCCGGGGGAGATCACGTCGCAGACCTCGTGCAGCGTCGCCGCAACGATCCGCGCGGCCTCGACCCGGTCCGCCGGGGCCTCGCAGTCGAGGTAGTAGCCGCTCGGGCCTGCCGGGGCCCCGCCTCGCGCCGGCGGCCGCCATCCGAGCTCCCACAGTCGTCGGTCGCCCTGGGGTCCGAGCCCCAGCAGGGCGCGGCTCACGGTCTCCACGCGAAGCCGCCCGGATCCGAAGGTGGCGAACCCGACGAGGTCCTCCGTGGCGGAGCCTTCGCCCTCTGCCGCGAGCACCAGGCTCGCCCCGTCACCGGGGAGCCCACCGAGCGTGACGGCAAGCCGTGCGGCGAAGTCGGTCCAGTCGGGATGCAGCCGGAGTCTCTCCTCCATCCAGTCCCCTTTCTCCCTTGGTCCGCTCTGGTGGGCGCCCCGTTCGCGAGCGACCGCGGCGGGGCGTGGGCTCCGCTCACCTACCGCCACAGCGCCCGCCACACCCCCGCCCGCCCGAGCGCGCGCCCGAGGATCACGTTCTTCGCACGGCGGGAGATCCTCCTCGGGTTCCCCGAGGCAAGGGCCGAGACGTCGTTCGCGATCCGGGCGGCCCGGTAGAGATCAGAGACGAGGCTCCGCCG
>JAJYGM010000185.1:0-340 GCA_021785095.1 Actinomycetes bacterium | reverse complement strand
TCAGGGGTGGACCTCCTGCAGCAGCGCCGCCGCGTCGTGCTCGAGCTCGGTGCGGTTGGCCTCCTCCTGCTCGATCAGCTCGAGCAGGCGCCGGGCCTGCTCGGGGCGGTGGAGCCCCGCCGCCAGCCCGACCGCGAACCAGTAGTCGGCGACCTCGAGGGCAAGGGGACGCGCGGCCTCGTCCACCTCCTCGAGGGTCTCCGCCATCGCCGCCACCATCGCCCGTCCGTAGCGCTCCCACTCCCGTTCCGCTTCTGCCATCACGCCCTCCTCTGCTCGAACCGTCTCTGCCGGCCGCGGGGCCACCCGACCGGCCCGCGCACGTCAGATCGCCGCGAGG
>JAJYGM010000107.1 GCA_021785095.1 Actinomycetes bacterium | reverse complement strand
TCTTGCAGCGCGTCCACGACGAGCCCGACGCCTCCACCGTCCTCGAGCATGCCCAGCGCGGGCTCCTCCACCGGGCCCAGCACACGCAGCTCGTCGCCGGGGCGGCAGACGCCGAAGACGGCGTGCGCCAGTCGCCCGTCCATCTCGGCGACGACGTCGACGATCCCCGGCCGCCCCTGGCGGAGCACCTCGACGTCGAGAACCCGGATCGGGCCCCCCGGAACGAGGTGATGCAGGTGCTGGTCGCGCCAGCGCAGCAGCAGGCGGTCGAGCGGCTCGTGCGGGTTCACTGCGCGGTCTCTTCGAGGGCGTCGACGTGGTCGGAGAGCTCGAACCACAAGAAGCCGTGCGGGCCCAGCGCGAGCGGGTACGGCTCCGTCCCGACGACCGGGAACGGGACCCGGCCGAGCACTTCCACCGGACGCCTGCCCTGCCACGCCGCCAGGTCCACCAGCGCCGGCTGGGCGAAGCGGCTCAGGTTGTGCACGCACAGCACCGCCTGGAATCCGCTCGTGGCGCCGCGCTGGTCGCCGGGGTCTGCGAGCACGGTGCGAGCGTGGGGTTCGACACCGATCGTCGACTGCCGCTCGGACCGACCCGGCATCACCGCTGGCAGCCCGGGCCCGTCCGCGGTGTCGAACGGAACCTCCGCCGCGGCGCCCGATCGCACGAAGGCGAGGATCGAGGGGTTCGGGCAGTCGAGCACCTCCATCCGCCCGACGCCGAGCACCGGCAGGGTGCGCCGCTGCACGAGCATCCGGCGGAGCCAGTGGAGGAACGAACCGGGGTTCCGCATCTGCGCTTCGACGTTGACCGCGGCGTAGCCGTAGACGGGGTCCATGAGCGGAGGGAGGTACAGCTGCGCGAAGTCGGCGTGCGAGAAGCCGCCGTTCCGGTCTGGCGACCACTGCATCGGCGTGCGCACCGAGTCACGGTCCCCGAGGTAGATGTTGTCGCCCATGAGGAGCTCGTCGCCGTAGTAGACGACGGGGCTGCCGGGCAGGGACAGAAGGAGCGAGTGGAGCAGCTCCGCGAGCCTGCGGTCTCCGTCGAGGAGCGGCGCCAGCCGTCGCCCGATCCCGAGGTGGCGCTTCATGCGCGGGTCCTTCGCGTACTCGGCGAACAGGTAGTCGCGCTCTTCGTCGGTCACCTGCTCGAGGGTCAGCTCGTCGTGGTTGCGAAGGAAGATCGCCCACTGGCTCCCTTCCGGGATCTCCGGAGTCTGCGAGAGGATCTCGGTCACGGGATACCGGTGCTCGCGCCGCACTGCCATGAACAGGCGCGGCATGAGCGGGAAGTGGAAGCACAGGTGGCACTCGTCGCCGGTCCCGAAGTAGTCGGCGACGTCCGCCGGCCATCCGTTCGCTTCGGCGAGCAGGATCCTCCCGGGGTACTCGGCGTCGAGCTGCTTGCGGATCCTGCGGATGTACGCGTGCGTCTCGCGCAGGTGCTCTCCGGTCGTCCCGTCGCGCTGGAAGAGGTACGGCACCGCGTCGAGCCTGAAGCCGTCGAGACCGAGGTCGAGCCAGAACCGGACCACTTCCAGCATGGCCTCGGCCACCTCGGGGTTGTCGAAGTTCAAGTCGGGCTGGTGGGAGTAGAAGCGGTGCCAGTAGTACTGCTTTCGGGAGTCGTCCCACGTCCAGTTGGAGCGCTCGACGTCCGCGAACACCACCCTCGCCTCGGGCCATCGCTGGTCGTCGTCGTTCCACACGTACCAGTCGGCCTTCGGGTTCGTCCGGCTGGAACGCGACTCGAGGAACCACGGATGCTGGTCGCTCGTGTGGTTGATCACGAGGTCCGCGATGACTCTGATCCCTCGCCGGTGCGCGTCCTCGATCAGCGCGACGAGATCGCCGAGCGTGCCGTAGTCCGGGTGCACGTTGAAGAAGTCGCTCACGTCGTAGCCGCCGTCGCGCATCGGCGAGGGGTAGAACGGCAGGAGCCACAGGCAGTCGATCCCGAGCCACTGCAGGTAGTCGAGCTTCGCGCGCAGGCCGACGAGGTCCCCGGTTCCGTCGCCGTTCGCGTCGAAGAACCCGCGGACGAGGACCTCGTAGAAGACTGCGTGCTGGAACCAGCGCTCCGTCGGGTCGTAGGAGCTGTCCAACGAGGCGGCCTCGCTCATCGCGGGACCTCGTTCATCGCGAGGCCTCGTTCATCGCGCGGCCTCGTTCATCGCGCGGCCTCGCGGAGCTGGCGATCCCGCTCCTCGAGAAGTGCCTCGGCCGCGCGATAGGGGTCGAGCTCCCCGTCGGTGATCGCGCGGACGGCATCCTCGAAGCTGCGCCCTGCTGCAAGTGTGCGAACGTCCTCGAGCACGCGGGCCGTGAGCACGCGACGCAGCTCCTGCGCGAGCCGCGCCCGTCGGCGACGATCGAGCGTTCCGCTGGACTCGAGGTGGGCACGGTGCAGGGCGATGGCGGCCCAGAGTTCTTCCACGCCGTCACCGGCGCTGGCGACGGTCGTGAGCACCGGCGGTCGCCAGTCCGACGGCACCGACAGATCGAGCATCTGCTGGAGGTCTCGGCGCGCCTCGCTGACCCCGGGCCTGTCGCCCTTGTTCACGACGAACAGGTCCGCGATCTCGAGCAACCCGGCCTTGCTCGCCTGCATGGCATCTCCCCACCCCGGCGTCACCACCACGACGGTGGTGTCCGCCGCCGACGCGACCTCGACCTCCATCTGCCCGACCCCCACCGTCTCGACGACCACGAGGGGGAAGCCGGCGGCGCCGAGGACGCGCACCGCCTCGGGGACGGCGAGCGTCAGGCCCCCGAGGTGGCCGCGCGTCGCCATCGAGCGGATGAAGACCGAGGGGTCGGTGGCGTGCTCCTGCATTCGGACGCGGTCGCCCAGGATCGCACCGCCCGTGAACGGCGACGACGGGTCGACCGCCAGCACGCCGACCCGGTCGACCGGCTCGGACGTCGCCCGCTCCCCCGCTGCCGGCCAGCCCCGGCGCGCCGCATGGATCAGCTCGTTCGTGAGGGTGGACTTGCCCGACCCGGGCGCGCCCGTGATCCCGACGGTGTACGGCGGCGGCGCCGCGTAGGCGAGCCGGGCGACGCCGCCGCTGAGCACGCCGCCGCGCTCGACGACCGAGAGCAGCCGTGCGAGCGCCACGCGGTCACCCGAGGCCGCCGCGTCCAGCAGCTCGTCGGGCGCGGACGGTGCCCGGCTCAACGCCGCTCGACCCGCGCGCCGAGCGCGGCGAGGGCGCCGGCGAGGTCCTCGTACCCGCGGTCGACGTGCTGCGCGTCGGTGACGACGGTGCCGCCCTCGGCGACGAGGCCGGCCAGCACCAGCGCAGCGCCGGCGCGGATGTCGGTCGCGCGCACCTGTGCGCCTGAGAGGCGTGGCACCCCGCGGACGACCGCGTGGTGCCCCTCGGTCCACACGTCGGCTCCCATGCGCCGCAGCTCGTCGATGTAGCGGAACCGTCCGGCGAACAGGTTCTCCGTCACGATGGACACCCCCTCGGCAACGGTCAGCATCGTCACCAAGAAGGGCTTGTAGTCGGTGGCGACCCCCGGATAGGGGAGCGTGGCCACGTCGACGGCACGAAGCCGGCCTTCGCTGGTCGCGAAGATCCCTGTGGGCCGCTGCTCGACGACGACGCCCATCGCTCCGAGCTTCCTCACCAGCATCGTCATGTGGTCGATGCGAGCGTCCTCGACGAGGACCTCGCCGCCGCACAACCCGGCAGCTGCCAGGTACGTCGCGGCGGCGACCCGGTCGGGCACGACCGAATGGGTGGTCGGCGTGAGCTCGTCGACGCCCTCGATCTCGACGTGCGACGTCCCGGCGCCGCGGATCCTCGCTCCCATGGACGTGAGGTACGCGGCGAGGTCGCACACCTCGGGCTCACGTGCGGCGTTCTCGATCACCGTCGTGCCCTTCGCGAGCACTGCGGCCATGAGGATGTTGTCCGTCGCGGTGTGGCTCGGGTACTCGAGCACCACCTGGTTGCCCACGAGGCGATGGACGCTCCCTCCCGGGTCGACGACGCCCTCGACGTAGCCGTGGCGGGTCTCGAAGCGTGCCCCCATGTTGCCGAGGCCGTCGAGGTGGAAGTCGATCGGGCGGCCGCCGAAGTCGTCGCCGCCGGGCATGGACACCCTTGCGTGCCCGCAGCGGGTGAGCAGCGGTCCGAGCACGACGATCGAGGCACGCATCCGGTCGACCAGCTCGTAGGGAGCGTCAGGTACGAGCGCTTCCGCCGCCGGCGCATCGACGACGAGCCTGCCACCCGGCTCCCTCGAGACCGAGGCGCCGAGGGCTCGGAGCATGTCGGCCATGATCTCGACGTCGAGGATGTCGGGCACGTTGGTGAGCACGTGGGTGCCCTCGGCGAGCAGGGTCGCCGCCATCAGCTTGAGCACCGAGTTCTTGGCACCGCCCGCCCGCACGGTTCCCTGGAGCGGGCCGGAAGACCGGACGACGAAGCTCCCGCCGCGTGCGGCGGCACCGGCCGGCGCCGCCGCCTCCATGCTGCCGACCGGCTTCATCGGGCCCATTATGACCGTGCTGGCGGGAGCAGCCGAAGATCCGACGGGGCCCCACGGATGCACCGAGGAGGGGCGGGGTGTCCGGGTGGCGGCCGCGCCAGGCCGCGGGCGGCGGCCGCGCCAGGCCGCGGCCTTCGGATCTGTGATCGCAGCCCCTGCCCGCTAGGGTTCCGCCTGTGGAGCGGCGACCGCAAGCCCCCGACCGGAATCTTGCGCTCGAGCTGGTGCGAGTCACCGAGGCTGCGGCGATGGCCGCAAGCCGGTGGATGGGGCGGGGCGACAAGGAAGGTGCCGACGGCGCCGCCGTGGACGCGATGCGGATCGTCCTGCAGACGGTGAGCCTCGACGGCGTGGTGGTGATCGGCGAGGGCGAGAAGGACCACGCGCCGATGCTCTTCAACGGGGAGCGCATCGGCGACGGCTCGCCTCCAGAAGTCGACATCGCCGTCGACCCCATCGACGGGACGACCCCGACGGCGCTCGGCAGGGGCGGCGCCCTCTCCGTGATCGCGGTGTCGACGCGCGGGTCCATGTTCAACCCCGGCCCGTGCGTCTACATGGAGAAGCTCGCAGTCGGCCCGAGGGCGAAAGGCGCGGTCGACATCAACCGGTCGCCGACCGAGAACCTCCACGCGGTCGCCGACGCGCAGGGTGAATCGGTGCGCGATCTCACCGTGGTGATCCTCGACCGACCGCGGCACGCGGAGCTGATCGGGGAGGTGCGGGCCTCGGGCGCGAGGATCCGTCTCATCACCGACGGCGACATCGCGGGCGCGATCGCGACCGGATGGCCGGGCGCGGGCGTCGACGTCCTCCTCGGCGTCGGCGGGACGCCCGAAGGAGTGCTCGCCGCCGCCGCCCTGAAGTGCATGGGAGGCGAGATCCAGGGGAGATTGTGGCCACGTGACGACGCGGAGCGTCGAGCGGCGATCGACGCCGGCTACGACCTCGGCGCGGTGCTCCGCACCGACGATCTGGTCCAGGGGGACAACTGCTTCTTCGCTGCGACCGGGATCACCGACGGCGAGCTGCTCCGGGGTGTGCGGTACCACCAGCTGGGCGCGACCACCCAGTCCCTCGTGATGCGGTCGAAGTCGGGCACGATCCGCAAGATCGATGCAAGCCATCCGCTGGCGAAGCTCGCCGAGTTC
>JAJYGM010000610.1 GCA_021785095.1 Actinomycetes bacterium | reverse complement strand
GCTCTCGATCGCAGTGGCGATGGCGCCGGTCAGTTGGACGCTGCGGAGGCCGTCGATGCCCGAGGGACTGGGGTCGTTTCCGGATTGCACCGCCTCGGCGAAGGCCGCCAGCGTCTCCCGGTAGCCGCTCGAGGTGGTGGCCGGCGACTCGGTCTGCCCGCTCGCGGTCGTGACGACCAGCGCGCCCTCGTGACCCGGTCGGCTGAGGTTGCGGCCCAGTACTCGCCCGTCGGTGCCGTAGAGGACGAAGTCGTTCTGGGGGTAGGGCACCGCCTGGTTGGCGTTCACGTACGCGAGGGCCCCGCTGTCGAAGCGGAGCAGCACGGCGGCGGCGGTGTCGACCGAGAGCCCCTCCTCACGGTCGACCATCGCGGCGACCTCTGCGACCTCGGCATCGAGGAGGTAGCGCAGCAGGTCGAACGCGTGCACCCCGATGTTGTTGACGGTTCCGAGCCCTGCCAGCGCAGGGTCGGTCCGCCACCCTCGGGGGAGGTTCCGTCCGGCGCTCATCTCCACGTGGGCCATGACGATACGGCCGACCACGCCGTCACGGACGGCCGCGGCCGCCTCGGGAACACCCTCGAAGCGGCGCGTCTGGAACATGATCCCGAGCCGGACGCCGGCGCTCCGACAGGCGGCGATCGCCTTCTCTGCGTCGGGTACCGACGTGGCCAACGGCTTGTCGCACAGCACGTGCTTGCCGGCCGCCGCTGCGGCCACGACCTGCTCGGCGTGGAGGGCGTTCGGCGTCGCGATGTACACGGCATCCACGTCGTCTGCGGCCAGCATGTCGTCGTACGAGGTCGTGGCACGCCTCGCGCCGTGGGAAGCGGCGAAGCTGTCGGCCCTCCCCTGGTCACGGCTGACGACCACGGTCAGCTCGTGATCCTCCAAGGCGGCGATCCCCGGCGCGATCTCCGTATCGGCGATCCGACCGAGGCCGACGAGGCCCCAGCGGAACTGACGTGCGAGCACTTGGTCCCCCTTTCACGTGCTGGTCAGGCGCTCGAGCGGCGTCTCTGCCACCGCGGACCGTTCCGGTGGCACGTCGTCGACCGGCTGTGGCCGCCAGGCCCGCCTGCCAATCGATGCCGCGTCCTCGCCTCAGCTCATTGGACACTATAGGCTCGGGGGAACCGCCTGCGAAAAGCACGTCGTGGATGCAGGGCACGTCATGCAGGGAGTGCACGCGGGGCGCGGGGCGGGCGCAGAGTGCACGCGGGGCACGACGGACGGGAGGACTGGCAATGACCGCGAGCCCCGGGCACTCGACTGGCGGCGGCCCACCCGGTCAGGTGCTGGTCGGTGCGCTGGCCACCCGCCTCCAGGTGGACCCCGATCGGAGCGCGCTGGTGACCGTCGACTGCCATCGGGGCCATCTGGACCCCGAGGTGG
Source organism: Actinomycetes bacterium (assembly GCA_021785095.1). The sequence continues at coordinate 4,272 of JAJYGM010000610.1, read as the reverse complement.
CGACCATGCCCGTCGAGCCGGCGGCCGCCAGGTCGGTCGTCTCGACGGCGGCCCGCCTCTGTGCCGCCGCCCGGCGGCGAGGAGTCCCGGTGGTCCACGTCATCTTGGAGACGCTGGTGCTGGGCGGCCAGGTCGAGTCCATGGCCAACCCGTTCTGGCGGGAGGTGGAAGCAGCTCGCCAATCTCTCACGCCTGGGCGGACGAGCACCGTGGTGGGGCACAACCTGACCGGCTCGGTGCAGACCCAGCTGATGCCCGAGCTCGGGCCGGAGCCTTCCGACGTGGTCATCCGGACGAAGCGTCGGCTCAGCATCTTCCGCGACACGGACTTGGAGCAGGTCCTGCGGAGCCTTGCGGTCGACACGGTGATCCTGATGGGGGTCAACACGAACACGTGCGTGCTGTGCGCTGCGTTCGAGGCGTTCAACCGGGATCTGAAGGTCGTCGTCGTCGGTGACGCCGTGGCTTCCATGTACGGCGACGACCTCCACCGTTTCGGGCTCGAGAACGTCGCTCGGTGCCTCGGCTGGGTGGTCACCGCGGACCAGCTCGTCGAGCGCCTGGTCGGGACCACGATGCCCGCTGGAGCCGGTGCGAGCTAGTACTCGCTGTCGCCGGTCGACCTGAGCCCGAAGGGCAGCGGCTCACCGACTTTCCACGACCCCTCGCGCTGCGCCCTTTCGCCGGCGCGACGGGATCGTGTGACGAGGGCGCTGCCGAGATGGAGCGCTTCGCGCTCCCAGGCCCTCAGGGCCTCATCCAGCTCGACCGCCGGATCGGACAGGGCCCGCGCGAGGAGCCACGCTTCCTCGGCCGCTTTGGCCGTGCCGGCGGCGGCGTGCGGGCGGGCCACGAAGCCCGCGTCGCCCAGCAGGCACACCCGCCCGACGACCAGGTGCGGCGGGGTCACGTCGACCATCGCCTGCACGAACGGGGTGGCGGTCCGTCCCACGAGGGTGGCGAGGGGCGGCGGGAGCTCGCGGTCCGCCGCCGCGGCCAGACCTGCCACCAGCTCCGGGCGCACGGCGCCGGAGGCGACGGAGAGCCCGTGGCGCACCCCGTCTCGGTCGCAGAGGAGCTCGGCGAGCTGCCCAGGGGCGGAGAGGTTCCGGTACCACACCCAATTGCGCCGCATCCGGCCGTCGGCGCCCTGGATCGGGTAGGTGAGGATGTGAGCGTGATCGAGGATGGTGTAGGTGATGGCCCGCTCGAGCGGCCGAAGCGCGTGGTCCGGCAGCTCGTCCTCGTCGAGAACGCCGCGCCAGGCCACGTAGCCGCCCAGCTCTGGCTCCACGTCGGGCAGGACCAGCCTGCGTACCGTCGAGTGCACACCGTCAGCGCCGACCAGCAGCTCGCTCGACGTGCGGGTTCCGTCGGCCAGCACGACGTGCACCGTCTCCTCGGCGTTCCGCACCTCCGTCACGCGGGCGCCGTGCACGTAGCGCCCTCCGCGCCGTTCGAGCGACCGGCGGAGGCTCTGGTAGAGGGCACCGTACGCGGCGAACCGGAGCCGGCTCTCGTGCTGGGTGACCACCGATCCGTCCAAGCCCAGGTAGCGCAGGTGGTCCACCGCCACGCTGAAGTCGTCGAGCGGCAGGCCCTCCTGCGCGGTGAGGAACCGGCTGGTGGCTGGGTGGAGGACGATGCCCGCCCCCGGTCCACCAGGGGCTCGCACGCCCTCTCCAAGACTTCGACCTCCCATCCGGTGGCGCAGAGCCAGTTCGCGGTCGACAGCCCTGCCAGCGATCCTCCCACGACGAGAGCTCGTCGCCGACCCTTCGTGCCTCGGGACGGCGCGGGGGCGACCTGCTGGGGTTCGGGGACCGACAGGCGCCCGCGCTCGACGGCCTCGTGCTCGGTCAGGGCGTCGTCGGCGTCGTGTCGCAGAGCTCGACGGTCACGAAGCGGAGCTCGTCGGTCCCCACGTTCTCCAGATCGTGGACCAGCGCCGCTGTGGCGCTGTGGACCAGGTACCTGGTCTCTCCGAGCCCGTACTCGCGTACGACGTAGGAGCCGTCTGCGAGCCGCTGGCGGCCCCGGCCCGGAGACACCACGGTCCAGAAGTACGTCCGGTCGTGGATGTGGAACGGGGCGCGCTCGCCCGGGGCCAGGCGCACCTCGAACACGCGGATCCTGTCGTTGGCGAACCACAGCGAGGTTCCGAGATCGTGGTTGTGCGGTGCCCGCTCGAGCTCGTCTGCGTACTCGGCTACGTCGAAGCGTCCACGCTCGAGGATCGCGTCGGCGGCGGTGGTCCTGTCGGCCGGTCGGCCCATTCGCTCGTCCTCCGGGTTCTGTGCGCCAATGAGCTCTTCGAGTGGTCCGAGACGACGATGATAGCGCCCGGCCGCTCCGGTCATTTGATGGCTTGCGGGTTGACCGGAGACCCCACTGCCCCGGGGATGACGAGGGGCGGCGCCACGAGAAGGAACTCGTAGGTGCCGTCTTCGGCGCAGTCTTCGGCCAGCTCGTCCAGGTGCCAGATCTCGCCCAGCATGAGCCCCATGCTCACGAGGAGGACGAGGTGGAGCGGCTGGAAGGATCCGGGGATCTCGTTGGGCCGAACCTCGATTCCCCACGTGTCGCTGGCCACGCCTGCGACCTCGTGCTCCGCGAGCCACGGTGCGCTCGACAGCGACAACCCCGGCGCGTCGCCGGCGGCGTAGCCGTCCCACCCCGGTCGCCCCCGTCGCTGCGCCATGTCTCCGGTGCGGACGAGCACGACGTCGCCCCGGCCGACCGTGACGCCCTGCGCGTCGCACACCCTGTCCAAGAGGTCCGGGCCGATGGCCTCCCCCGGCTCCAGGGAAGCTCGGTCGAGCGCACGGGGCACGTCGAGGAGGACGCCGCGGGTCGCGAGCGCCGGCACGTTCTCGATCCCGTTGCGCGCCGCCCCCTGGCTCCCGACCTCGGTCGCCGGGTAGCCGTTGTACATCCTCCCGTCCCGGAACACGTGGCTCAGGGCATCCCACTGCGAGCCTCCCTGGAGGAACAGGAAGAGGCTGTCGTCGGCGAACCCCCACCCCGGCCCGTACGGCTGGCGACCGGCCACGTGGTCGGTCCCGGTCGCGACCATCTGGTGGATCGGGTTCACCCGCCCGAAGGCGCCCGTCTGGGGGCCCTGATCGTCGAGCGGGAGCTGGAGGGAGAAGACCGCACCTCGGCGGACGAGCTGGGCGGCGAGGCGGACCTTCTCCTCGTCGATGTAGTTGAGCGCGCCCCGTTCGTCGTCCTGCCCCCAGCGGCCCCAGTTGGAGAACCGCTCGCAGTAGTCGTCCAGGAGCTCACGGTTCAGGGCTCGGGGCGCCGGAGACGGGTCTTGCGCACTGGACACGGAGATCCTCCTGCGTAGGCGTTGAAGACTGCGACGGCGCCTGACGCAGGGCCCCCGGCGCCGGACCCGCTGCGAACCGGCTACGTGCGGGTGCTGGCGGGGGGGAAGGCCGCGTTCAAGGCAGGGCGGCGCGACCGGGCCGACCGGTGTCCCTGCGCCGTTCGCGACCAGCATCGTGCTCGGAGAGCAGCTGACGGAGGAGGGCGATCTCCCGATGGTCGATCTCTTCGGCTGGTGGGGACGCGAGCGTGCGCACGGGCCGGCTGCGAACGCCTTCGACGTCGAGCGCGCTGCGGATCCGCTCGAGGTCGACGCGCAGCTGCTCGTTCTTCTCCTCCAGCGCCATGCGGGCGGCACGGGCTGCGGACAACTCGGACTCGAGCGCGCTGACGCGCTGCTCGAGCGTGTCCACCACGCCGTCGACCGCCCGCTCTCGTTCGCCGGCTACAGCCTCCCTCTCGCCCTCGCCCGTGCCGACGAGACGCCGTGCCACCTGGCGGAGGAGCCGGCGAGCGAGCTCGTCGTAGTCGACCAGCTCGTCGACCTCCGCCGCGCGCATCCCTGTGGAGGCGTCGCGGGAAGGCACCACCTCCGTGGAGCGGCCACGCACCGGTCGCCTGGGCACGCCACCAGCGCCGGCGGCGCGCTCGCGTCCTGCCTCGGTGAGCTCCACGCGGTACGTGCGCTTGCCCCGGACGTCCCTCGTGATGAGGCCGGACCGCTCCATCCCCGACAACAGCTGCGCGAACGCGATGCTCGACCCTGGGTAACCGATGCTCCGGGCGATCGACGCGCTCGCCATCCCCGACGGGTCGTCGACGGCGCCGCTCGCCGCCAACCAGGTGACCACCCGGTCACGCGTACCGACCGTCTTGCCCTTCCTCGCAGTCAGCTCTTGCGCCACCGCTCGCCTCTCCTCGTCCTCCGCAGCGACGTTG
>JAJYGM010000789.1 GCA_021785095.1 Actinomycetes bacterium | reverse complement strand
GTGGCTGCGCCTGGGACTGCAGGTAGGACATCGTTCGGTGCTGCTCGGTGCGGCGGCATGGCCGCGAATCGCGCGTTTCGACGACGTCAGGTGCCAGTCGTTGCTCGTCCACCTACGACAGCACCTGGGCGACCACCCCGGCCTCGCCCACCCGGCTGTGGCACGGCTGCTCGAGTTGGACGCCGAGAAAGGGAGTGGGCTTGCAATGAGCGTCCTCGCGTGGATCGAAGCCCACGGAGACATCCGCGCGGCCGCTGAGGCGATGGCGGTCCATCCCACTACGGTGCGCGAGCGCGTGCGGCGCGCCCGGTTGCTCACGGTCTTTGACTCGGCGACCCCGACGACCGAATCGTCGCGTGGTTGCAGCTGCGCCAGTCGGCTGGCTCTCCGTCGTCGCGGCAGTGACGGCCCGCCTCGCGCGGCGAACCTGTTGTGCAAATGGACGCCGGTGAACAGGCCGACGCTGCTGGAGGGGAAGCGACCCCCGCTCTGCGTCCGAACCTCGCGTCACCGCCAACGGTTCGCCTTCCCCTTCCACCGCCGTCGCCGGCACCGAGGGCGTCGAGGATCTCGGAGACGTCGGGCGGGAACAGGGCCATCGGGGCGCGCTCCTTGGGTGCGTTCGAGAAGCAACACACCGAGGATCGCCCCGGTGGCCACCGACATGGTGGACCTTCGGCTCACCCCGAACCGCGCCACCAGGGGGGACTCGCAGCGCCTTCGCCACGCCCGACATCGCCGAGCCGGTCGAGGGCGACGAACCCCGGGTGGACGCCCCTCCCGACCCGCCGTGGCAGGTGCGTGCGGGTGCGAGCCTCCGCGCCTGGGGCAGGGTGCACCCCGAGGTCGCCCCTTAAGCCCCAACCCCGACCACCGCTGGCCGGGGCACGCCGGCGACAAGACGGGAGCGGCGCTCCTTGACCTCACCCTCCTCCCGTCCACCTCCGAGGCGGCCGACGTGGCGGTTGCCCGGGAGAACCGGGGTGTCGAGCAGCTCCTCTGCCGACCTAGCCCGGGTCGAGCAGCAGATCACCGCTTCGGAGCGGCGCGGGTGACGTCCGGACCCAGAGGAGGTGCGGAGCCTGCTCCGACCTCGTCACGGCCGTGCGAGCCCTCCGCACGATCGATCGCGTCGATCACTCGCCGAGAGACGTCCGCGACCACATCGAGCTGCTCGTCGGTGAGCGGGTCGATGAAGATCTGCCGGACCGCGCGCACGTGCCCGGGCGCGGCCGACTCGATCGCGCTCCGACCCGCGTCGGTCACGACGACGACCGCTCCCCTTCGGTCAGAGGGACAACGCTCCTTGCGCACGAGACCCCGCGACGCCATGCGCGCGATCTGGTGCGAGACGCGACTGCGCTCCCAGCCGAGGCCGACGGCCAGCTCGAAGAGCCGCGCCGCACCCTGTGGCTTCTCGGTGAGGACGACCAGGACCACGTAGTCCGCCAACGACAGGTCCGACTCCGCCGCGAGCTCGCTGCCGAGCGCGGCGTTGAGCCGCGCCTGCATCACCTGCAGCGAGCGCCAGGCACGCTGCTCGCGCTCGTCGAGCCACCGTGCCCGTTCCCCCCCCTCGTCCCCACTCTCTTGGGTTGAGGCGCCCTGCAACATGGGCCCAGTGTACGCGTCAGCGGACGGGACTAGATGACATATCATGTAGCGTAGAGGGGGATGCGGTCTCGGAGAGGGACCGCGACTGTCACATCGGACACGATCGGCCTGGGAGCGCGAAGAGCCCCCAGAAAGTGAAGGAGAGGCACTCCATGACCAGCACCGCGCCTTCGGCGGTCACCGGCACGTACAAGATCGACCCGAGCCACAGCCACATCGGGTTCGTCGCCCGTCACGCCATGGTCGCCAAGGTGAGAGGCTCGTTCGACGACGTCGACGGCACGGGGAGCTTCGACGCGGACGACCCCACCAGATCGCACTTCCAGCTCACGATCAAGACGGCGAGCATCGACACCCGGAACGCCGAGCGTGACGCCCACCTGCGGAGCAACGACTTCTTCTCGATGGACGAGCACCCCGAGATCACCTTCGTCTCGACCAAGGTCGAGGGCGTGTCGGAGGGCACCTACCGCGTCACCGGTGACCTCACGGTGAAGGGAGTGACCAAGCCGATCACCTTCGACCTTGTGTACACGGGCACCGCCGTCGACCCCTGGGGCAACACCCGGATCGGCCTCGAGGGGTCGACCACGGTCAATCGGAAGGACTGGGGGCTGAACTGGAACGTGGCGCTCGACGCGGGCGGCGTCCTCGTGAGCGAGAACGTCACCTTGGAATTCGAGGTCGAGGCCGTCCGGGCCTGAGAGGGGGAACCCGCGACCTGAGCGAGCCGGCGGTGCTCACGGAGGCCGTCCGGCCGCCGTGAGCACCGCCGCACCAACTGTTCGCTACGTGACTACCCGCGCCGTCGTCGCGCGGCGACGTGGCGACCCTGCCCCGGCGCCATCGCGTGAACCTCCGGTACCGGAGGCGTAGAGCTCGACGGCTCGCCAGCAGTACCACGCGACCACCGACCGGTACGGGCGGAAGGCGTCGCCCAGCGGCTCCAGCTCGCGGGCACTCGGCATGGGCACGCCCCACGCGAATCCGTAGCCTCGTCGGACGCCGAGGTCTCCCGTCGGCCAGACGTCGATCCGACGGAGCTGGAACATGAGGAACATCTCCGCCGTCCACTTGCCGATGCCGCGCACGGCGGAGAGACGGGCGACGAGCTCCTTGTCGTCTTCTCGATCGAGCCCACCTCGCTCGAGCGTCACGGTGCCGTCGAGCACCTTCGACGCCAGGTCCCGCAACGACGCGGACTTGGTGGCCGAGAGCCCCACCGAGCGAAGCTGCACGTCGGAGAGCTCGATGAGCCGTTGCGGCTCCGCCTCGCCGCCCAGGCACTCGAGCAGCCTTCCGTGGATCGCCGCGGCGGCAGGCCCGGCGAGTTGCTGGTAGACGACGTCGCGCACCAATGCGCCGAAATGGCTCCCGAGGGGCGGGTGAAGCCGCGGCGGCCCGACGGCTTCGAAGAGCCGCTCGATCACCGGGTCGCGGCCGGCGAGAATCCGGGCGGCCCCGGCGTAGGAGATGCTCATCCCGCCATCCGAGGCTCGACGAGGTCGGAGCACGGCTCGGGCGTCACGTCGAGCGAGTGTAGGAGCACGGCCGGGCGCGGCCGCGGCACGAACCCCGCGGGCGGGACGCCCGCGTCAGCGCCCACCTCGGGCACGCCCGCCTCCATGGCGAGATGAGCCGCTCGGCGATTCCTGCCGGCGACGCCACGGCCGACCACCACCGCAGCAACGAAGGCGAACGCGCCGACGACCAGGAGCGAGGAACGGTCCGGTCCGATCGAGCCGCCGGACCCCACCCCGGTGCCGATGATCCCCGCCGCCAGCGCCGCACCCACGGCAGCCCCGACCTGACGGGTCATGTTGACGAGCCCGCCTGCCAGACCCTGCTCCGCGGCTGCCACTCCCTCGGTGGCTGCCACGGTCGCGCCGAAGGCGCTCGAGGCCGTTCCGGCCCCGGTGAGCACGAAGCCAGGCAGGAGCAGCGCGTAGTCGTGCGACCCCAGGAACAACCCGAGAAGCAGCAGGCCGAGACCGCCGGCGACGGTCGAGCCGACGAGCAGCGCACGCACGCCATAGCGGCGCACGATGCTCGCACCCCGGGCAGCTGCGGCGAACCCGACCATCCCCTGGGGGGCCATGGCGAGCCCGGTGACGAGCGGAGGGTAGTGCAGCACGAGCTGGAAGAAGAGCGGCACGGTGAGCAGCTCGCCGGCAGACCACGCGCCGAGCAGGACCATCGCGACGTTGGCAGAGCGAAGCCCGCGTCCGCCGAGCATCCCGAAGCGCACGAGCGGCTCGGGGTGATGCCTTTCGACGTAGACGAACGCTGCTCCAAGAGCGAGCGAGAGCGCGAAGGCGCCGAGCGTCTCCAAAGACGTCCAGCCGAGATCGGGACCCTCGGAGACCCCGTAGACGAGGGCGGCGACTGCGCCGGTGACGAGCAGCGCTCCCCCTACGTCGAGCCTCGTCCCCCGCCCCCCCCGAGGCACTTCGGCGATGAGAACAGGTGCGAGCGCGGCGGCGATCAGGCCGATCGGCACGTTGACCCACAGCACCGAACGCCAGTCGAAGTACTGGACCAGCACCCCGCCGAGCACGAGGCCCGCCACGAAGCCCATCGACGCGACGGCGCCGTAGTAGCCCAGAGCCCGGTTGCGCGCGGCTCCCTCCGGCGTGCTCGTCGTGATGAGCGAGAGCGCGGCCGGTGCGACGAGCGCCGCACCGATGCCCTGAGCACCCCTCGCAGCGACGAGCAGGCCGATCGAGGGCGCGAACCCGCCCGCGAGCGACGCCAGCGAGAAGAGCACGAGCCCGACGACGAACATGCGACGGCGTCCGAAGATGTCGCCGATCCGGCCGCCGAAGACGAGCAGGCCACCGAACGTGATCGCGTACGCGGTGATGACCCACTGCACCGTCGCCGTGCCCGCGTGGAGCTCGCGCTCGATCGAGGCGAGGGCGACGTTCACGATGCTGAAGTCGAGGACCACCATGAACGCGGCCACGAGGATGAGGAGCAAGGGGGCGACGCGAGGGCGACGCACCGGGCTCGCGTGCTCCCGCGCCGCGGTGGTTTCGATCCGCCGGACGTTCGCAATGGTGCTCGCTGCAGCCAACTCCGACACCTCCTCATCTCTTCCTTGTGTTCCTTCGCGCAGCCCTGCGCCTTGCCGTCGGCCAGGGTCGCCGGCTCGACCGCCATCGGCGCGGGTCGCCGGCTCGACCGCCATCGACGCGCGCCGCCGGCTCGACCGCCATCGACGCGCGTCGCCGGCTCGACCCATGTCGATCCGCATATGAAAACGCTACGTCTCGTTTTTTATTTCGGAGCCCTATGGGTCGATCCTGAGAGCGCCGGTGCAGTCATCAGGAACGAGACGGTACGAACCGTTTCCCAATTTGCGGTAGGCTGGCAGTCGATGGAGGGAGCCGCACCGGCGAACCCGTCACTGGGGGAACCGTCTCGGGTGCTCCAGCGCCCGCGGGACGGGCTCGGCGGCCGCGGCCGACCACCGAGCGAGAAGACCGAACAGGCGATCCTCCGAGCCACTGCCCAGCTCCTCGCCGAGCGAGGGCTCGCAACGATGACGATCGAAGAGGTCGCAGCGCGCGCCCACGTCGGGAAGGCCTCCATCTACCGCCGGTGGCCGTCGAAGGGCACGCTCGCCTTCGACGCCTTCGTGGCCGAGTTCCTCGAGCACCAACCGCTGCCCGACACCGGCAGCCTCGGGAACGACCTCACCGAGCTGCTCAGAGGCTTCGTCCGTACGGTGCGCCAGCCTGCGACCGGGCGGACGCTCAGGGGGCTCATCGCCGAGGTGCAGCGGGACCCCGAGCTCGCCAGCACATGGCGGGAGCGGTTCGTCGGCCCGGTGCGCTGGCGCCACCTCGTCGTCCTGCTGCGGGCCGTCGACCGCGGCGAGCTCGCGCCCGAAGCGAACACGGCGCTCCTCCTCGACCTCCTCTACGGACCCGCCTACCACAGGCTGCTCCACGGCCACCTGCCGCTCGACGACGCCTTCGTCCAGGACCTGGTCGCAGCCATCATGGCGGTGATCGAGGCGCACGCGATCTGAACGGCGAGAGGAGCCATCCAGGACCCACGCGCGGC
>JAJYGM010000026.1 GCA_021785095.1 Actinomycetes bacterium | reverse complement strand
AGGTCGCCGCCGAAGAGCTCGCCGCCGAGGAGGTCGCCGCCGAGGAGGTCGCCGCCGAGGAGGTCGCAGCCGAGGAGGTCGCCGCCGAGGAGGTCGCAGCCGAAGAGGTCGCAGCCGAAGAGGTCGCCGCCGAAGAGGAGGTGCTCGCCGACGGTGTCGAGGCGAGTGGGACGGACAGGTCTGCGTCGGACACGGGCCGATCGGACCTCGAGCCGTCTCCGGGCGCCGCCAGTGCCGGTGAGGAGCCGGAGGAGGAGAGCGAGGCAGCGCGGGCGGTCTCCGACCTGATCGCGCCGCCGTCCGAGCCCGACGAGCTGGAGCGGCGGTTGGCCGAGGACGAGGAGATGGAGCGCCGCAGCCGTCACGAGCACCACGAGGCGCCGCACTTCCGCCGGGAGGTGGACTGAGATGCTCATGCCACGCAAGGTCAAGCACCGCAAGCAGCAGCGGGGCCGGCTGACCGGCGCCGCCAAGGGCGGCACGACCGTCACCTTCGGCGACTTCGGGATCCAGGCGCTCGAGCCTGGCTGGCTCACCGCCCGCCAGATCGAGGCGGCCCGTATCGCGATGACCCGCCACGTGCGCCGGGGCGGGAAGATCTGGATCCGCGTCTTCCCTGACAAGCCGGTCACCCAGAAACCGGCGGAGACGCGCATGGGCTCGGGGAAGGGCAACCCCGAGCACTGGGTGGCGGTGGTGCGGCCCGGCCGGGTGCTCTTCGAGCTGGCCGGGGTCGACCAGGAGCTTGCGCAATCGGCCATGGAGCGGGCCATCCAGAAGCTGCCGATGAAGGCGCGCTTCGTGGTGCGGCCCGGCACCCACGGGGCCGCGGAGGTGCAGGTCTGATGGCACCGTCCGAGTACGCGGCGATGGAGCGGAGCGAGCTCGAGGACAAGCTCGTCGAGTCCCGCAAGGAGCTGTTCAACCTGCGCTTCCAGAAGGCGACTGGGCAGCTGGACAACACGGCACGCCTCGGCCGAGTGAAGAAGGACGTCGCCCGGATCCTCACCGCGCTCCGCCAGCAGGAGCTGGGGTTCACCGAGCGCGGCCTCTTGCCCGCTGCCGGCCCATCGGCACGTCCGACGCCGGCGCGTCGAGCCGCCCGTCCGGCTGAGGCTGGCGACTCCGGACCGGACGACGAAGGACCGGACGACGGAGTCGAAGACGAGGAGGAGGCGTGATGCCCGAGGAAGACGCTGTGGGCGAGGGCGCCTCCGCTCGCCCGAACCGGCGAAAGGTTCGCGAGGGGACCGTCGTGTCCGACAAGATGAACGCGACCGTCGTGGTCGCGGTGGTCGAGCGTGTGCGGCACCCTCGCTACGGCAAGACCGTCCAGCGCACCAAGCGGCTCTACGTCCACGACGAAGAGGGCAGTGCCAGGGTGGGTGACCGGGTGCGCGTCGCCGAGACCCGGCCCCTGTCCAAGCTGAAGCGGTGGCGGCTGGTCGAGATCACGGAGCGCGCCCGATGATCCAGCAGGAGTCCCGGCTCCGGGTGGCCGACAACTCCGGCGCTCGCGAGGTGCTGTGCATCCGCGTGCTCGGCGGTTCGCGCCGGCGCTACGCCAGCATCGGTGACGTGTTCGTCGCCACCGTGAAGGACGCGATCCCTGGAGCCACCGTGAAGAAGGGCGACGTCGTGAAGTGCGTCGTCGTTCGGACGGTGAAGGAGAAGCGACGTCCCGACGGCAGCTACATCCGCTTCGACGAGAATGCCGCGGTCCTGATCAACGACCAGCAGCAGCCGCGTGGCACCCGCATCTTCGGGCCGGTGGGCCGCGAGCTCCGGGACAAGAAGTTCATGAGGATCGTGTCGCTCGCTCCGGAGGTGTTGTGATGAAGATCCGGAAGGGCGACCGCGTGGTCGTGCGAACCGGGAAGTACAAGGGCCACACCGCCGAGGTGGTGCGCGCGCTGCCATCGGAGGGCAAGGTCGTGCTCGAGGGCGTGAACGTGGCGAAGCGGCACTCGAAGCCGACCGCCCGTACGTACCAAGGCGGCATCATCGACAAGTTCATGCCGCTCCAGGCGTCGAACGTGTCCATCGTCTGCAAGACGTGCGGCGGGCCGACTCGTGTCGGCGCGCTGGTCGACGACCAGGACCGGAAGGTCCGCGTGTGCCGGAAGTGCGGGGCTGAGCTATGAGCCCGGCGAAGGCGGGCGCAAAGGCTCAGAAGGCCGGGGCGACGAAGAAGGCCGCGCCCAAGAAGACCTCGGCCGGCGGCCAGCGCCCTGCGCGGCCACAGGCCGGGAAGGCCGCGGGCGCCCGCGTCGCTCCCGACATCGAGCGCACCGTCGGGCGCGCCGCTGGCAGCGCCGGCGGGGCGGTTCCGCGCCTCAAGACCCGTTACCGAGACGAGGTCCAGGGGAAGTTGAAGGAGGAGCTGGGCCTTACGAACGTGATGGAGGTCCCCCGTCTCGTAAAGATCGTCGTCAACATGGGCGTCGGGCGAGCCACCCAGCAGCCCTCGCTCATCGAGGGGGCCCAGCGGGACATGGAGGTGATCACCGGGCAGAAGTCCGTCGTCACCCGGGCCAAGAAGTCGATCGCCGGCTTCAAGCTGCGCGCCGGGATGCCCATTGGGGTCCGGGTCACCTTGCGAGGCGACCGCGCGTGGGAGTTCCTCGACCGGCTGATCAGCCTCGCGATCCCGCGGATCCGCGACTTCCGGGGGCTGTCCCCTCGCGCCTTCGACGGCAGCGGCAACTACACGTTCGGGGTGAACGAGCAACTGATCTTCCCCGAGGTCGACTACGACCGAATCGACACCGTCCGAGGCATGGACATCACGGTCGTCACCACCGCCCGCACCGACGAGCAGGCCAGAGCGTTCCTCCGGGCGTTCGGCTTCCCGTTCCGACAGGAGACCCGATAGGCATCATGGCGAAGAAGGCACTGATCGAGAAGCAGCAGCGCACCCCGAAGTACAAGGTGCGCGCGTACACGAGGTGCAAGCGGTGCGGCCGCCCGAAGGCCGTGTTCCGCAAGTTCGGGCTGTGCCGGATCTGCCTGCGGCAGATGGTGCACGCCGGTGAGGTGCCGGGCGTGACCAAGGCGAGCTGGTAGGAGCGCGGGCGATGACGATGACCGATCCCATCGCGGACATGCTCACCCGCATACGCAACGCGAGCACCGCCCAGAAGGAGACCGTCAGCATGCCGGGATCCAAGCTGAAGGAGGCGCTCGCCCAGATCCTCGAGCGCGAGGGCTTCATCGAGGGCTATATCGTGCGGCGCGACCCTGGGCGTCCCGGTTCCACCCTGGAGATCACGATGAAGTACTCGCCCGACCGCGTGCGCAGCATCGGCGGCATCCGCAGGGTGTCCACGCCGGGCCTGCGGATCTACGCGCGCGCCGGCAAGATGCCCCGCGTGCTCGGGGGCATGGGGGTGGCGGTGGTCTCGACCAGCCACGGGCTCATGACCGACCGAGAGGCGCGCCAGCGCCATTTAGGGGGCGAGGTGCTGTGCCATGTCTGGTAGCCGCCCCGAGAGGAGCGCTCCCGGCGACGCGCCGGCCATCGGCGCCGCAGACGAAGGAGAAGGGTAGATGTCCCGCATCGGGCGGTCCCCGATCCCGGTCCCCGATGACGTGAGCGTCGCACTGGATGACGGTTCGGTGACCGTCACCGGCCCGCAGGGCAGGCTGGCACGCCGGCTGCCCGCGGGGATCACGGTCACCCAGGAGGCCGGCGTCCTGAGCGTCGCTCGCTCGGACGACGAACGCACCCAACGCGCCTTGCACGGCCTCACGCGGTCGCTCGTGGCGAACATGGTGACCGGCGTCACCCAGGGCTTCTCGAAGGAGCTCGAGATCGTGGGCGTCGGGTACCGCGCCAATGCCCGGAGTCCCCAGGCGATCGAGCTCGCGCTCGGCTTCTCGCACCCCGTGGTCGTCGACGCACCCGAGGGGATCAGCTTCGAGGTGCCCGTCCCGACCCGCATCGTCGTGCGGGGAATCGACAAGGAGCTCGTCGGGCAGGTCGCGGCCAACATCCGCAAGATCCGCAAGCCCGAGCCCTACAAGGGCAAGGGGGTCCGCTACGCGGGGGAGCGCGTGCTGCGCAAGGCAGGGAAGGCGGCCAAGTGATGGCGGGAACCGATCGCGAGAGGGCGCTGCGCCAGCGGCGGCACACCCGGGTCCGCCGGAAGGTGTCGGGCACGCCCGAGCGGCCCAGGCTCGCCGTCAACCGGAGCCTCCGGCACATCACCGCCCAGGTCATCGACGACTCGAGCGGCCGCACCCTGGCGGCGGCTTCGACGTCCGACCGTGAGCTCGCCGCCGTCCTTGCCGGAAAGAGCGGCGGTAACGTGAGCGCCGCCGAGGCGGTGGGCCGCCTGGTCGCCACCCGGGCCAAGGCGGTCGGGGTGAGCAAGGTCGTCTTCGACCGGGGAGGCTTCAAGTACCACGGCCGGGTCGCAGCGCTCGCCGACGCCGCCCGTAGCGAGGGACTGGAGTTCTGATGAGCGAGGTGCAATTCGAGGAGCGGACCATCCGCGTGAACCGCGTGGCCAAGGTCGTGAAGGGCGGGCGGAGGTTCTCCTTCGCTGCTCTCATGGTCATCGGCGACGGCAACGGCAAGGTGGGGCTCGGCTACGGCAAGGCGAAGGAGGCGGGCCTCGCGGTGCAGAAGGGCATCGAAGAGGCGCGCAAGAACCTGTTCGAGGTGCCGCTCGCCGGGTCGACCATCACGCATCCGGTCGTCGGCGAGAGCGGTGCGGGCCGCGTGCTGCTCAAGCCAGCGGCGCCCGGCACCGGCGTCATCGCCGGAGGCGCCGCGCGGGCCATCCTGGAGATGGCAGGCATCCGCGACATCCTCGCCAAGTCGCTGGGCTCCTCCAACGGGATCAACGTCGCCCACGCCACCGTCGCCGGCCTTCGGGCGCTGCGCCGGCCCGACGAGATCGCCAATCTCCGCGGGAAGGCTCCTGACGAGGTGACCCCGACCGGTGTCCTGCGCGCGTACCGCGAGCGCCGCCGTGAGACCGAGCTCTTCGCGGAGGCCCGCTGACGATGGCCGTGCTGCGGGTCACCCAGGTGCGCTCGGAGATCGGCGCCAAGCCGAAGCACCGCTCGACGCTGCGCGCCCTGGGGCTGCGTGGCATCGGCAAGACGAACGATCTTCCCGACCGCCCGGAGATCCGGGGGATGCTCGCTCGGGTTCCCCATCTCGTGACGGTGGAGGAGGTGTCGGAATGAAGCTGCACGAACTGGCGGCGCCCCCGGGCTCGCGGCGCGCGAAGCGCCGCGTGGGGCGCGGTATCGGCGGAAAGGGCGGCAAGACCGCCGGGCGAGGGACGAAGGGCCAGCGCGCCCGCGACACGGTGCCCGCTGGCTTCGAGGGCGGCCAGCTGCCCCTCATGCAGCGGATCCCGAAGCTGCGCGGGTTCAAGAACCCCTTCCGCATCGAGTACGCGCCCGTGAACCTCGACGCCCTGGCGGCGCTCGGGGCCGACGAGCTCGGGCCCGAGGAGCTCGTCGCCGCGGGCCTCGTCCGCAAGGGAGCGCTCGTGAAGGTTCTCGGCCGAGGGGAGCTGCCGCGTGCCGTACGCGTGCGAGCGCACGCATTCTCGGCCGCGGCCGAGGCGGCGATCGTCGCCGCAGGCGGGTCGGTCGAGCGCATCGGCCTGCCCTACGCCTCGGGCCGCCCGCCAGCCCGCGGCAACGCGCTCACGAACCGCTAGCTCGATGCTGTCACGCCTCGGCAACATCTTCCGGGTGGCGGACCTCCGCAACAAGGTCCTGTTCACCCTGACGATCATCGCCCTCTACCAGGTCGGCGCGAACGTGCCGGTCCCCGGGGTGAGCTGGGCCCAGCTCACGAAGCTGGAGACGAGCGCAGGGTCGTCCGGCGTGCTCGGCTTCCTGAACCTCTTCTCCGGCGGCGCGCTCGTCCGGCTCGCCATCTTCGGGCTCGGCGTCATGCCCTACATCACGAGCACGATCATCATCCAGCTGCTCGCCACGGTGATCCCCAAGCTCGAGGAATGGAGGGACCAGGGCGCAGTCGGGCAGAAGAAGATCACCCAGACGACGCGCTACCTCACGATCGCGCTCGCCCTCATGCAGTCGACCGGTCTGGTCTACGCCTTCCACGGCCACGACTCCGCGCTGATCGGAACGAGCATCAACCTCATCCCGAAGTTCACCGTCCAGCTCGCGGCGTTCATGGTCCTGTGCCTCACCGCCGGCACCGCGTTCGTCATGTGGCTCGCCGAGCTCATCACCCAGCGGGGGATCGGCCAGGGAATGTCGATCCTGATCTTCGCCAACGTCGTCGCCTCGATCCCTTCGGGCGGGAAGGGCCTCTACGAAGAGGGCGGGGCCTTCAAGTTCGGCATCATCATGGCGGTGTCGGTCGTGCTCTTGGTGTGCATCGTGTTCATGACACAGGGGCAGCGGCGGATCCCTGTCACGTTCGCGAGGCGCATGGCGGGCCGGAGGATGTACGGCGGACAGAGCACCTACATCCCGCTCAAGGTGAACCAGGCCGGCGTCATCCCGATCATCTTCGCCAGCTCGGTGCTCTACATCCCGGTGCTGCTCAGCAACGTGGTCCCGTCGAGCAGCTTCCAGAACTGGGTCCGGAACAACATCACCCCGACGTCGCTCTTCTACATTCTCATGTACTTCGTGCTGATCCTGGCCTTCACCTTCTTCTACGTGTACGTCGCCTTCGATCCCCACCAGCAGGCGGACATCATCCGCAAGCAGGGTGGGTTCGTGCCCGGGATCCGCCCCGGCGGGCCCACCGAGCGCTACTTCTCCCACATCCTGAACCGCATCACGGTCCCCGGGGCCTTCTTCCTCGGCGCGGTGGCGGTCATTCCGTCGCTGCTCATGGCGCTGTGGAACCTCAACAGGTTCCCCTTCTACGGCATCACCCTCCTCATCTCGGTCGGCGTCGCGCTCACAACGATGCGCCAGATCGACAGTCAGCTCATGATGCGCAACTACGAGGGATTCCTGAAGTAGGGCCTGGGTGGTTCCCGGCGTCAGGCTCGTGGTCCTCGGCAAGCAGGGAGCTGGCAAGGGGACGCAGTGCGTGCGGCTCTCGCACCATTACGTCGTGCCGCACGTCTCGACCGGGGACATGCTCCGGCGCGAGGTGAAGGCCAAGACGAGCTTCGGACTTCGGGCCAAGAAGCTGATGGACGACGGCGAGCTGATCCCCGACGACCTGATCATGGAGATGGTCGCGGCACGCCTGGTCGAGCGTGACGCCCGGGTGCGAGGCTTCGTCCTCGACGGCTGCCCGCGCACCGTCGCCCAGGCCGAGCAGCTCGACGAGATCCTCCTCCCGGGACGCCTCGACCTCGTGGTCGACCTGGACGTGCCGACCTCCGTCGTCCTGAAGCGCCTGGCCTCGCGGCGGGTGTGCGTCGACTGCGGGACGAACTACTCGGTCTCCTCCCCGCCGTCGGTGAACTGGACGTGCGACGTCTGCGGCGGCGAGGTCGTCCAGCGCGAGGACGACACCGAAGAGGCGATCCGGCGACGCCTCGAGCTCTACGAGCGATCGACCGCGCCGCTGCTCGAACGCTACGAGGCAGCGGGGCTCCTGGCCCGGGTGAGCGGCACGGGTCCCGCCGACGCGGTCGCCCGGCGCTGCGTGCACGCTGTCGACGAGCGGCGGGCGTGACCGGCGGGACGCCGCAGGCGGGCAGGACGGAGACGGAGGGCGCACCATGAGGCGCAATGCGCAGGAGCTGCAGAAGATGCGCCGCGCCGGCAAGGTGGTCGCCGAGATGCACGAGGTCACCCGCACGGCGGCACGGCCGGGCGTCACCACCCGCGAGCTCGACGTCGCCGCCCGGAGGGTGCTCGAGCGGCGAGGGGCGACCTCCAACTTCCTCGGGTACCACGGGTTCCCCGCGGTGATCTGCACCTCGCCGAACGACATGATCGTCCACGGCATCCCCGGCGACTACCGCCTGCGGGAGGGGGACGTCCTCTCGATCGACTGCGGGGCGATCGTGGAGGGCTACCACGGGGACGCGGCCTTCACGATGGCGATCGGCGACGTCGCCCCGATCGCCCGACGCCTGATCGAGGTGACCGAGCGGAGCCTGTGGACCGGCATCGACCAGCTCCGTAAAGGAAACCGGCTCCACGAGGTGGGCCGTGCCGTCGAGCAGGTGGCCGGGGCGGCGGGGTTCTCCGTCGTCCGCGAGTACGTGGGCCACGCCATCGGCACCGCGATGCACGAGCAGCCACAGGTCCCGAACTACTGGCCGGGGTCCCCCGGGCCGACCCTGAAGACCGGCATGGTCTTCGCCGTCGAGCCGATGGTGAACGTGGGTGGGCCCGAGACGAAGCTGCTCGACGACGGCTGGAGCGTGGTCACGCTGGACGGCTCCCTCTCCGCCCACTTCGAGCACACGATCGCAGTCACCGACGACGGCCCCGAGGTCCTCACCTTGCCGTGAGCCCCTTGCGGTCGGGAGCGGGGCGCGACGGGGCGCCCTGCCAGGGCCAGCGGCCTGCCCCGCTGGCAATTCACCGGCGATGCGGTAAACTTCCGGACTGCCTCGCCGCTGCCCCGGCTGGTCGGGGCCGTTCACCATTTCGTGGTCCGGCGCAGCTGCGTCCGGAGCCGAGGAGCGAGTCGAGGAGAGTCACCTGCCGAAGCCGAAGGAAGACGCCATCGTGCTCGAGGGCACCGTGGTGGAACCGCTGCCCAACGCGATGTTCCGCGTGGAGCTCGAGAACGGGCACAAGGTGCTGGCCCACAGCTCCGGGAAGATGCGCATGCACCGCATCCGCATCCTGCCGGGTGACAAGGTCCAGGTCGAGATCACGCCGTACGACCTGAACCGCGGTCGGATCACCTACCGGTACAAGTGAGGCAGGCAGGAAGGAACGCCATGAAGGTGAGACCCAGCGTCAAGCCGATCTGCGAGAAGTGCAAGGTGATCCGCCGGCACGGCCGCGTGGTCGTGATCTGCGAGAACCCCCGGCACAAGCAGCGGCAAGGCTAGGACAGGAGAGAGCAGCAGATGGCCCGCATCGCCGGAGTGGACGTCCCGCGTGAGAAGCGCGTGGAGGTCTCGTTGACCTACATCTACGGGATCGGCCCCACGCGGGCCCGGGAGATCCTCGCGCGCACGGGAGTGGACCCGGACACCCGGGTGCGCGACCTCACCGACGAGGAGGTGATCCGCCTGCGCAGCGACATCGACTCGAACCTCGAAGTCGAAGGAGACCTGCGCCGGGACGTCGCCCAGGACGTCAAGCGAAAGATGGAGATCAACTGCTACCAAGGAGTCCGGCACCGTCGCGGCCTGCCGGTTCACGGGCAGCGCACGCACACGAACGCCCGCACGCGAAAGGGCCCGAAGAAGACCGTGGCCGGGAAGAAGAAGGTTCGCAAGTAGATGCCGAGGCCGACCAAGCAGCAAGGAGCCTCACGGAGGCCGCGCCGCCGGGAGCGGAAGAACGTGAGCTACGGCGTGGCTCACATCAAGAGCTCGTTCAACAACACGATCGTCTCGATCGCCGACCCAGAGGGCAACGTGCTCGCCTGGGCGTCTGCGGGGAACGTGGGCTTCAAGGGCTCGCGCAAGTCGACGCCGTTCGCCGCGCAGCTCGCCGCAGAAGCCTGCGCGCGCAAGGCGATGGAGCACGGCGTCCGCAAGGTGGACGTGCTCGTGCGCGGGCCGGGCTCCGGGCGGGAGACGGCGATCAGGTCTCTGGCAGCGGTGGGCATCGAGGTCGTCGGGATCAAGGACGTCACCCCGATCCCGCACAACGGCGTTCGCCCCAAGAAGCGGCGACGGGTCTGAGGTAGGCGATGGCACGCTATACGGGACCCGTCTGCCGCCTCTGCCGGCGCGAGCGCACGAAGCTCTTCTTGAAGGGCGAGCGGTGCTTCTCGCTCAAGTGCCCGGTGTCCGAGGCGGTCACCGACCGGCACAGCCGTGCGTACCCGCCCGGGGAGCACGGCCGTGACCGGATGCGCCAGGGGTCGGAGTACCTCGCCCAGCTGCGGGAGAAGCAGAAGGCACGCCGCATCTACGGCATCTTCGAGAAGCAGTTCCGGAACCTCTACGCGGAGGCCGACCGTCTTCCCGGCATCACCGGCGAGAACCTGCTGCGGATGCTCGAGATGCGCCTCGACAACGTCGTCTTCCGTGCCGGCTGGGGCGCGAGCCGGGCGCAGGCGCGCCAGTTCGTGCGCCACGGTCATGTGCTCGTGAACCAAAAGCGCGTCACGATCCCGAGCTACCGCGTCCGCAAGGGCGACCGGGTCTCGCTCCGGGAGCCGTCCCGCGAGATCTTCGTGGTGCGGCGCAACATGGACACCCTCGACCGGCGGCGCCCGCCCTGGATCGAGGCGTCCGACGGGGGCTTCAGCGTGGAGGTGCTGAACCCGCCGCTGCGCGACCACATCGACGAGCCGGTGCAAGAGCAGCTGATCGTCGAGTACTACTCAAGGTAACGATCGAGGAACCAACGCCGATGCTGATCATCCAACGACCCAACGTCGAAGTTCTCGACGAGGACGGCGGCGACCGCCAGCGGTTCGCCGTCGGCCCGCTCGAGCCAGGGTTCGGCCACACCCTCGGGAACGCGCTCCGGCGGACGCTGCTCTCGTCCATCCCCGGCGCGGCCGTGACCCAGGTGCGCTTCGACGACGCCCTCCACGAGTTCGCCACCCTGCCGGGAGTGAAGGAGGACGTGACCGACATCATCTTGAACCTGAAGGACCTTCTGGTCCGGGTGGACTCGGACGAGCCGGTGACGCTCCGCTTCGACAAGCGCGGCCCCGGCGACGCGGTCGCAGGCGACCTGCAGACGAGCCCCGACGTCGAGATCCTGAATTCCGACCTCCACCTCGCCACGCTGAACGCCAAGGGCCACCTCGCCTTCGACGTCACGGTGGAGCGCGGGCGCGGCTACGTGTCCGCGGACCGGAACAAGAGGTCCTCTGTGATCGGCGTGATCCCGGTCGACTCGATCTTCTCGCCCGTCCGCCGGGTCACCTTCCAGGTGGAACCCGTGCGGGTCGAGCAGTCCACCGACTTCGACCGCCTGGTGCTCGACATCGAGACGGACGGCTCGATCACCCCGCGCGAGGCGCTCGCCTCGGCGGGCGACACGCTGCGGGCCCTCGTAGGGCTCGTCGCCGACCTGGAGGAATCGCCCCAGGGCCTCGAGCTCGGCGAGGTGGGCAGCGTGTCGGGCGGCTCTCCGGACCTCGACCTGCGGATCGAGGAGCTGGACCTCTCGGAGCGGCCGCGCAACTGCCTCAAGCGTGCGCAGATCAACACCATCGGCGAGCTCGTCCAGCGCACCCCCGACGAGCTCCTCGCCATCACGAACTTCGGCCAGAAGTCCCTCGACGAGGTCGCCCAGCGCCTCGACGAGCGTGGGCTGTCGCTCCGGAGCAAGGACTGAGGACGGGACATGCAGGGGACGCCGAAGCGGGGCCGCCGCATGGGCGGTGACGCCGCGCACCAAAAGGCCATGCTGGGCAACCTGGTCGCATCGCTCATCGCCGCGGAGTCGCTCGTGACCACCGAGTCGAAGGCCAAGATGCTGCGGCCCGTCGCGGAGAAGTGCGTCACCGCGGCGCGCAAGGGCGGCGTGCATCAGCATCGACAGGTCGTCGCGCTGATTCGTGACCGCGACATGGCCCACAAGCTGTTCCACGAGATCGCACCCCGGTACGCGGACCGCCCGGGTGGCTACACGCGGATCCTGAAGCTCGGTCCGCGCCCGGGCGACAACGCGCAGATGGCGCGCATCGAGTTCGTCTGACCGAGCCCCGGCGCTGGCGGCTGCTGCTCGCCTACGAGGGGAGCAGCTTCCGGGGCTTCGCCGTACAAGCGGGGGTCCGCACCGTGGCGGGCGAGCTCGCCGTCGCGATCGCCCGATCGGCGCGCCTGGCCGAGCCGCCGACCGTCGTCTGCGCCGGCCGCACCGACGCCGGCGTGCACGCTGTCGGCCAGGTTGCCCACGTGGACCTTCCCGCCACCTACGAAGGCGACCTCGCGCGGGCCGTGAACCGGCAGCTCTCGCCGCAGATCGTCGTCCGCGCCGCAGTGCCCGTCCCGCTCGACTTCGACGCCCGGCGGTCGGCTACGTCCCGGCACTACCGGTACCTCGTCTGGAGCTCACCGGTGCCCAACCCGCTCGTCGCCGGCCTGGCGTGGCACGTCCCCGAACCGCTCGATCTGAAGGCGATGGCCTCGGCCTCCGACCCGCTCCTCGGGGAGCACGACTTCCGCGCCTTCTGCCGCCGGGCCCCGGACCGACCCCCGACCGAGCCGATCGTGCGCAGGGTGACTCGAGCCCGCTGGCGGGCGGTACCCGCCACAGCGGACTGGGCCGAGGCGGTGCCTCCGGCGCCTCCGGCGCCCCCCGCGCCCCCCGCGCCCCCCGCGCCCCCCGCGCCCCCGGCGCCCCCCGCGCTGCTCCGCTTCGACGTGGTTGCCGGCTCCTTCTGCCACCAGATGGTGCGGTCGATCGTGGCCGTCCTCGTCGACGCGGGGCGGGGCAGGGCCACCGCTGCCACCGTGATGGCCCTCCTCGCCGCGGGCGTCCGGGCGGGCTCCCCCAGGCCAGCGCCCGCGCACGGTCTGTGCCTGGTCGGGGTCGGCTACGGAGATGGGGCAGGAGATGGGGCAGGAGATGGGGTAGGAGGTGGGGAAAGAGGTGGTCGTGCGTAGGATCCCGGGGGCCGCCCCGATGACTGCGCCGCCGTCCCACCAGGTGGGAGATGGGGACTCGCGTCGAATTGCCCGAGAAAGCGGGCTACCCGGCTGCATGTGGGTGTCGCTGGGGTAGAATGCCCGGTGGCCACGGGCTGCGCGGGCGGCTTGCCCGTGCTCACGGCGCCCCGTTAGGCTGCTGTCCCGTCTCAACCACCTTTCGAGGACCTCTCTTGCGCACCTACACCCCCAGAGCAGGCGACATCGAGCGTGCCTGGCACCTGGTCGACGCCGACGGCCTCGTGCTCGGCCGCCTCGCGACCGAGGTGGCGCGTCGGCTGCGCGGCAAGCACCGCCCGACGTTCGCCCCCCACATCGACACCGGCGACCACGTGGTCGTCGTGAACGCGGCCAAGGTCGTCCTCACGGCCGGGAAGGGCGACGAGAAGTTCGCCTACCGCCACAGTGGCTACCCAGGCGGACTCAAGAAGACGAGCTACGCAGAGCTGCTCGAGAGAAGCCCCGAGGAGCTCGTGCGCCGCGCGGTGCGCGGCATGCTGCCGAAGGGCACCCTCGGCCGCCAGCAGCTCGCCAAGCTCAAGGTCTACGCCGGCCCCGAGCACCCGCACGGAGCCCAGAACCCCGAGCCGCTCGAGCTCCCGTTCGCACGCAGGGCGAGCTGACCATGCCGGCACCGCTCTCGCAGACGACCGGACGCCGCAAGGAGGCGGTGGCCCGCGTCCGGTTCCGGCCCGGCCAAGGGGCGATCACCGTCAACCGCCGCACCTTCGAGGACTACTTCCCCTCGGCGACGCACCGCATGCTCGCCGCCGAGCCCCTGCGCGTCACGAGCCAGGCCGAGGCCTACGACATCGACGCGACGATCGGCGGCGGCGGCATGTCGGGCCAAGCAGGGGCACTGCGGCTCGGCATCGCGCGCGGTCTGTGCGCGCTCGACCCGGACCTTCGGACGGCGCTCAAGCGTGCGGGGCTCCTCACGCGCGACGCGCGGGAGAAGGAGTCCAAGAAGTACGGCTTGAAGAAGGCCCGCAAGGCCCCCCAGTACTCCAAGCGGTAGCACGTTGGCCCGTCCGGGCTTCGGCACCGACGGGGTGCGCGGGGTGGCCAATGCCGAGCTCACGCCCGAGCTTTCGACCAAGCTCGGCCGCGCCGCCGCGCGCGTGCTCGGCGCGACGGCCTTCGTCGTGGGTCGCGACACTCGCCAGTCCGGGACCATGCTCCAGGCCGCGCTCTCGGCGGGGATCGCCTCGGGAGGAGCGGACGTCGTGGACCTCGGCGTCCTTCCCACGTCGGGGGTCGCCTACGTGGCGGAGCGCCGCGGTCGTGCGGCAGCGGTGGTGTCCGCGTCGCACAACCCCTACCTCGACAACGGGATCAAGTTCTTCGACGAGTCCGGCCTGAAGCTCGCGCCGCACGTCGAGGCGGAGGTGGAGGCGGCCCTCGACGCGCACGCGGACGCGCACGGGCCTGGAGGCGCCGCACGAGTGGGCGTCCTCACCTCCGACCCCGGCGCCGCGGCCGAGTACGAGCGCCATCTGGTGGAGTCTTTGGACGGCCGCAGGCTAGACGGCCTGCGAGTCCTCGTCGACTGCGCGAACGGGGCGGCGTCTGTCGTCGCCCCGAAGGCGTTCGCGGAGCTCGGCGCCGCGGTCGAGCCCCTGTTCGCCGAGCCCGACGGCACGAACATCAACGACGCGTGCGGGTCGACCCATCCGCAGCGCCTCGCGGAGGAAGTCGTCGCCCGCGGCGCGGACCTCGGGCTGGCGCTCGACGGGGACGCCGACCGCCTGGTGGCGGTCGACCACGCCGGCGCGCTGCTCGACGGCGACGTGCTCCTCGCGATCTTCGCAATCGACCTCGCGGCGAGGGGTGAGCTCGTCGGGGACGCGGGCGTGGTGACGGTGATGACCAACCTCGGGTTCCGTCTCGCGATGGCGCGGCGCGGCATCTCGGTGCACGAGACCCCCGTAGGGGACCGGCAGGTGCTCGCCGCGCTGGACGAAGCCGGGCTCGCGCTGGGAGGAGAGCAGTCGGGGCACATCGTCTTCCGCAGGCGGGCCACGACCGGCGACGGCGTGCTCACCGGCCTGCTGCTCGCCGACGTCGTCGCGCGCACCGGGCGACCGCTCGCCGAGATTGCCTCGGGGCTCGTCGAGCGCGTCCCCCAGGTCCTCGTGAACGTCGCGGTGCCCGACCCCGGCCGCCTCGCCGGGGCCGACGGCGTGTGGAAGGCGGTGGCGGAGATCGAAGGTGACCTCGGAGACGGCGGGCGGGTGCTGCTCCGGGCGAGCGGCACCGAACCGCTCGTCCGGGTGATGGTGGAGGCGCCCACGCACGCGCTCGCCGCCGACGCGGCGAACCGGCTCTCCCGGGTCGTCGAGGACTGCCTCGTCTCGGGTTAGCCTCGGCCCCATGTGCGGGATCATCGGCCTCACCGGGGATGGCGGGGCGCTGGACGCGATCCTCGACGGACTCCGGCGGCTCGAGTACCGGGGCTACGACTCGGCGGGCGTGGCGCTCGTCGACGGCGGCGCGCTCTGGCGGGAACGGGCCGCTGGGGGCAACCACTCGGTCGCCGACCTCGCTGCCGCGACGGCTGACGCGCCCCCGTCGCGCGCCGGGATCGGCCACACGCGGTGGGCGACCCACGGGAGCCCGACCGTCGCGAACGCGCACCCCCACGTCGACTGCACCGGCCGCATCGCCCTGGTCCACAACGGGATCATCGAGAACCATGCGGAGCTCGCCGCGTCGCTGGCCGCCCGGGGCCACGTCTTCACCTCGGAGACCGACACCGAGGTCCTCGTCCACCTGCTCGAAGAGGAGCTCGCCGGTGGGGCGGGGCTCGGCGACGCCATGCGCACGACGCTCCGAACGCTGCGGGGCGCCTTCAGCGTCGTCGCGCTTGCCGCCTCCGATCCCGAGCTGATCGTGGCGGGACGGCGCTCCGTCCCGCTCCTGGCGGCGTTCGGCGGCGGCGCCGGGTTCGTCGCCTCGGACGTGTCCGCGCTGCTGGGTCGGGCCGACTGCTACTACGCGCTCGAAGACGACCAGGTGGCGGAGGTGCGCCCCGGGCGCCTCCGGGTCACCGACGACGAAGGTCGCGAGGTCGTCCCGACCGCCGTGACGGTGGACCCGTCGTGGGACGTCGTCGCGGCGCAGAAGGGCGGCTTCGACGACTTCATGTCGAAGGAGCTCCACGAGCAGCCTCGAGCGGTCGCCGACACCCTCCTCGACCGGCGCGGCGCCGGCGGGTCGCTCGTGCTCGACGAGCTCCACCTCTCCCCGTACGACCTCCGGGCGGTGGACAAGCTGGTGCTGGTCGCGTGCGGGAGCAGCTTCCACGCCGGGATGGTGGCCAAGTACGCGGTCGAGCGCTGGGCGCGGCTGCCGGCCGAGGTCGAGATCGCGAGCGAGCTCCGCCACCGCGAGCACGTGCTGCACGAACGGACGCTCGTCGTCGGGGTGAGCCAGTCGGGCGAGACGCTCGACACGCTCGAGGCGCTCCGCGAGGCGCGCCGGGCGGGTGCTCGCACGGTCGTCGTCTCCAACGTCGTCCACTCGACCATGGCGCGGGAGGCCGACGGCGCGGTCTACACCAGGGCGGGGCCGGAGGTGAGCGTGGCGTCGACCAAGTGCCACCTCGCGCAGATCGTCGCGCTTCACGTGCTCGCGCTCGCGCTCGCGCAGTGGCGAGGCACCATGGGCCCGGCTGCTATCGCCTCGGTCCTCGACGAGATGCAGCGCCTTCCAGAGGCGGTCGCGGATGCGCTCGGCCGGAAGAAGGAGGTCGATGAGGTCGCGGACGCGCTCGGCGACGCCCGCGACTTCTTCTTCATCGGCCGCAACCTCGGCTACCCGGTCGCGCTCGAGGGGGCGCTCAAGCTGAAGGAGATCTCCTACCTCCGTGCCGAGGGTTACCCCGCAGGGGAGCTCAAGCACGGACCGCTCGCCCTCGTCGAGCCGGGGACGGTGGTGGTCGCCGTGCTCGACCCGTTGCGCGACAAGATGCGGTCGAACGTCGCCGAGGCCGCGGCCCGGGGGGCGACCGTGGTGAGCATCGCCGCAGACGGCGATCGGGACGCCGTCGGCGACCACGTGCTACGCGTGCCGACCGTCACCGACCCGGTGCTCGCGCCGGTGGTGGAGGTCGTGCCGCTCCAGCTCCTGGCGTACAGCCTCGCCCGACGGCTCGGCAACGACGTCGACCGGCCGCGCAACCTCGCCAAGACGGTGACGGTCGAGTGACGCAGATCGCCGGCGTCGGCGTCGACGCGGTCGACGTGGCCCGCTTCGGCGAGGCGCTCGACCGGCGTCCGGCGATCGCGACGCGGCTGTTCACGGCGGGTGAGCAGCGAGACGGCGGGGGCGACGTCCAACGGCTGGCGGCGCGTTTCGCGGCGAAGGAGGCCACGATGAAAGCCCTCGGGAGCGGGATCGGCAGCTTCGGCTGGCGCGACGTCGAGGTGGTACGGCTCGACAGCGGCGAGCCGACGCTCCGTCTCTCTGCGGCGGCAGCCGTGCTGGCCGCCCGCCATGGCGTCGCGCGCTGGCACGTGTCGCTCACTCACACCGCGACGGTCGCGATCGCCATGGTGGTGGCCGAGGCCTGAACGTGCGACCCGTCGTCACCGTCGCCGAGATGCGTGCGGCCGACGCGGCGTCGCCCGTCCCAGAAGCGATGCTGGTCCGCCGCGCCGGCACCGCGGTCGCCGTCTCGGCCCTCCGCATGCTCGGCGGCGCGTACGCACGGCGCGTCGTGGTCGTCGCGGGGAAGGGCAACAACGGCGCGGACGGCCGGGTCGCGGCCGAGATGCTGAGGCGCCGGGGCGCGCGGGTGTCGGTGGTGGGCCCCGACTCGAGGCTCGGCGGCTGCGACCTCGTCATCGACGCGGCGCTCGGCACCGGCCTGCGCGGCCCGTACGACGCACCCGAGCCGCCGCCGGGCGCACTGGTGCTGGCGGTGGACATCCCCTCGGGTGTCGACGGGGACACTGGGCGTGCGCCGGGCCGCCCGATGGCGGCCGCGCGCACGGTGACGTTCGGCGCGCTGAAGCCCGGTCTCCTGCAGGGGGACGGGCCCCGCTTCGCGGGCGAGGTCGAGGTCGCGGACATCGGCCTCGGGGACGTCCCCGCCGAGATCTCGCTCGTCGAGGACGCCGACGTCGCCCGCCTGGTGCCCCGACGGCCGGCCGACACGCACAAGTGGGCGACCGCGGTCTGCGTCGTGGCCGGCTCGCCGGGGATGGAGGGCGCCGCAGTCCTCTCTGCCGAAGGCGCCGCCCGCTCGGGCGCCGGCATGGTCCGGCTCGGTGTGCCCGGCATCGGCGAGGCGCCCGGGTGTGCGTGGCCGACCGAGGCGGTCCGCCTCCCGCTCGGGCCGCGCGGGTGGGCCGGCGACGTCCTCTCCGTCCTCGGGCGCTGCCGCGCGCTGGTCGTCGGACCCGGCCTCGGCCGGACAGCCGACACGGTCGAGGGGGTCCGTGCCGTGATCGCGGGAGCCAAGGTGCCGGTGGTCGTCGACGCCGACGCGCTCTTCGCGCTGGGTGACACCGGGTCGGCGCGGGCCGTCGTCGCCGGCCGCCGGCCGGTCGTGGTCACGCCGCACGACGGCGAGTACGAGCGGCTTCTCGGCGAGCAGCCGGGGCCGGACCGCGTCGCGGCCGCGCGGCGCCTCGCGGCCGCGCTCGGGGTCGTGGCACTCGTGAAGGGCTCCCTCACCGCCGTCGCGTCCGGCTCCGGGGAGGTCCTGCTCTCCGCCTCGGGGAGCGAGCGCCTCGCGACCGCCGGCACCGGCGACGTCCTCTCTGGGGTGATCGGTGCCTTTCTCGCCCGCGGCATGGCGCCGCTCGACGCGGCGGCGCTGGCGGCGCACGTCCACGGCCGCGCGGCGTCGGACGGGCCGGCGGAGGGTCTCGTGGCGGGCGACCTGCCGCGGCTGGTGTCGGCTCGCCTCTCCCGCTGGCTCGGGAGCGTGCCGGAGCGGGACCGGCACCGGGACGGTTCCGGTGGCTGAGGGACGGACGCGGCCAGCCCGGGCGGAGGTCGACCTCGACGCGCTGGCGTCGAACGTCGCCCTCCTCGCGCGCCGCGCCGCGCCGGCCGCGCTGTGCGCGGTGGTGAAGGCCGACGCTTACGGCCACGGCGCCGTGCCCGTGGCGCGCGCCGCGATCGAGTCGGGCGCGTCGTGGTTGGCGGTCGCCCTCGTCGACGAGGGTCTCGAGCTCCGCGAGCACGGCGTCCCGGCGCCCGTCCTGGTGCTGTCCGAGGTCCTGGCCGACGCCGCCGAGGCGCTGGTCGCTGCCGGCCTCAGCGCGACCGTGACGACGCGGGCCGGAGTGGAGGCGGTCGCAGCCGCGGCGCGAAAGATCGGCGTCCGAGCCGGCGTCCACGTGAAGGTGGACACTGGCATGCACCGTGCGGGCGCAGCGCCCGACCACGCGGCGGCGCTCGTCGAGGCCGTCGAGGCGGACCCTGGGCTCGGGCTCGAAGCGGTCTGGACGCACCTCGCGGTGGCGGACGGGGTGGACGAGGAGGACCGGATGTTCTCCGTGCTCCAGCTCGAGACCTTCGACCGGGTCGTCTCCGGGCTGCATGCCCGGCCGCGGCTGCTCCACGCGGCCAACACCGCGGGCGCGGTCGCGTGGCCCTCCGCCCGGTACGACCTGGTGCGCTGCGGCATCGGCATCTACGGCTACGCGCCCTCGGCGGCCATGGCCGACGGCGGCGCCGGGGAGGACGTCGCGTCCTTCGTGGCCAGGCTGCGGCCGGTCCTCGCGCTGAAGGCCCGGGTGAGCGAGGTGCGCGAGCTCGACGCCGGCGAGCGCCCCTCCTACGGGCGCCGCCGTGCCCTTCCCGAGCGCAGCGTGGTCGCGACCGTGCCGATCGGCTACGCCGACGGGGTGCCCCGCCGGCTGTTCGACACCGGGTGCCCGGTGCTCGTCGGCGGCAGGCGCAGGCCGCTCGCGGGCGTCGTCACGATGGACCAGCTGATGGTCGACTGCGGCCCTGGGGCCACCGTGGCGCCCGGCGACGAGGTGGTCCTCGTCGGCCGCCAGGGTGACGAGGAGATCACCGCGGCGGACTGGGCCGCGCGCCTCGGGACCATCGCCTACGAGGTGCTGTGCGGCATCGGGCCGCGCGTGCCGCGGGTCCACGCTTCGCGGCGGACCGGGGGTGCAAGGTGAACCTTCGCCGCGCCTCTTTCCTGGGCGCAGGCGTCGCCGGGGGCGCGGGGCTCGCCTACCTGCTCCAGCGCACGGCGGCGGGGCGCTGGAGAGTGGGTGCCGAGGAGCTCGCCGCCGCCGGGCTGTCGCTGCCGCCGGACATCCGGCACCACTTCGTGACGACGAGCGACGGCGGACGGCTCCACGTGGTCGAGCGGGGAGAGGGTCCGACCTCCGTCCTCGTGCATGGCGTCACGCTGAGCGCGGCGACCTGGGCGACCCAGCTCCGCACGCTCCCCGGCCGCGTGCTCGCGGTGAGCCAGCGCGGGCACGGCCAGTCGCGCGCAGGGCGCGAGGGCTACACGTTCGAACGGCTGGCCGCGGATCTCGCGGAGGTCCTCAGCGAGCTCGACGTCCGCGACGCGGTCCTCGTGGGCCACTCGATGGGGGGGATGGTCGCCCAGCTCCTCGCGTTGGACCGGCCCGAAGACCTCTCCCTCCACGTCCGGAGGCTGCTGCTCGTCGCCTCGACCCCGGGCCCGATCGCCGGCCCACCGCTCGCGGCGATCGCCGCCGCCGCGTCGGCGCGCGCGTTGGCGAGCGCCGAGCGGAAGGGGCGCGGGCCGTTCCCGAAGTCGGCCACGGTCTGGGCGTCGCGGGTCGCGTTCGGCGCCGCTCCTTCTCCCGCCGCGATGGAGCTCCTGTGCGAGATGCTCGACTCGATGTCGCCGGGCGCCCTCGCCGAGCTGACTCGGCACCTCCTCGAGTTCGACGTGCGCGACCGGCTGGCCGAGTTGGCGCTGCCGGTGCACGTCGTGGTCGGGACCAGGGATCTGCTGACGCCGCCGCGCGCCGCGCGCGGGATCGCTGATCGTGTGCGGGGTTCACGGCTCACCGTCCTGCCCGGGTGCGGACACATGGTGATGCTGGAGCGGGCGGGCACGTTGTGCGATCTCGTGACCGAGTGACCCGCCAGCGACCCCTTGAGGAAGCGGGGCATGACGGTAGCATCCGCAGGTGGTCCGTCGGATGAGCGCGGCCGAGGAGCTCGCGAGGCTGCGCGAGGCTGCGTCGGGATGCACGCGCTGCGCGCTCGCGGCGGGGCGCACCCAGGTCGTCTTCGGGGTGGGCGATCCTGACGCGGACCTCATGTTCGTGGGTGAGGGGCCCGGTCGGGACGAGGACCTGCGGGGCGAGCCGTTCGTCGGGCGGTCGGGGAAGCTGCTGGACCTGCTGATGCGCCAGGAGATCGGCATCGAGCGCGACCGGTGCTACATCGCCAACGTGGTCCTGTGCCGGCCGCCGGGAAACCGCGACCCGCTCCCGGCCGAGATCGACGCGTGCCGCCCCTATCTCGAAGGCCAGATCGACCTCGTCGCACCGGGCGTGGTCGTGACGCTCGGCAACTTCGCGACGAAGACCCTCCTCGACACGACCGAGGGCATCTCGAAGCTGAGAGGCCGCGTCTTTGCGTTCCGGGGGGTGCACCTCGTGCCGACGTACCATCCGGCTGCGGCGCTGCGCGGCGGCGGCGAGGTCGTCGCGGAGATGCGCGCCGACTTCGTGCGCGCCAAGGCGCTCCTGCGCGAGGCCCGATGACCGCCGGTCCTCGAGGGCAGTGGACCGAGACGGTGCGACCCTGACATGGCCTGGATGCTGCCGGCGCGCTCTGCCTCCCCCGACGCCACTCGGGCCCTGGCCGCGCGTCTTGCGGGGGTGGCGCGCCGGGGCGACGTGATCGTCCTCCAGGGTTCCCTCGGCGCAGGGAAGACCACGTTCGCCCAGGGGTTCGCGCGCGGCCTCGGCGTCGAGGGACCGGTGACGAGCCCCACGTTCACGCTCGTCCGCCAGTACCCTTGCGCCCTCGGCCAGCTCGTCCACGTCGACGTGTACCGGCTGGACCGCCTCGCCGAGGTCGCGGACCTGGGGCTCGCCGACCTCGTCGAAGAGGGGGTCGCGCTGGTCGAATGGGGCGACGCCGCGCGGCCGGCCCTCGGGCCGGTGACCTGGACGGTCGACATCACCCGGGTGGGCACCGCGGCCACGGGCACCGCCGCCACGGGCACTGCGGCCACGGGTACCGCCACGGGCACCGCCGCAGCCGACGACGAGCGGCTCCTCACCGTGCACGGCGAGGACGACGCCCGCCGCGGCGAGGTGGCGTCCGCATGGGCGGGCCAGGTCGGAGGAGCCGCCTGATGCTGCTCGGCATCGAGACGGCAGCCGGGCTGGTCGGTGTCGCGCTCGCCGACGCCGACGGCCCGCTGGCCGGAGTGTGGCTGCGCGGCGACAGACGGCATGCCGAGACGCTCGCGCCGGCGGTCGAGCACGTCCTCGCGCAGGCTGGCGTCTCGCTCGCAGACGTGGACGCGATCGCGGTCGACGTCGGCCCGGGGCTCTTCACCGGCTTGCGGGTGGGCGTTGCGACGGCGCAGGGGCTCGCCGCCGGGCTCGGTCTCGGGGTCGTCGAGGTGACGAGCGTGGACGTCCTCGCACAAGAGGTGTACGACGGGGGGTGGGAGGGCCCGGTCGCGGCGTTGGTCGACGCGCGCCGCCAGGAGGTGTTCGTCGCGAGCTACGAGGGGCCGGGCGTACAGACCGAAGGGCCCTCGCGCCAGAGCCCCGAGGCGCTGGCCGGAAAGCTCGCCGGGGCGCCGGGAACGCTGCTCGTGGGGACCGGCGCACACCGCTACGCCGCGCTCTTCCGCGGCGCGGGCCTGCGCGTCGCCGCCATCCGCGAACCCTCCCCCCGCGTCCTCGTCTCGATCGCCGCCGGTAGGCTGGCGGCCGGCGCGGCGCCGGTGCCGCCTGCGTCGGTACGGCCCGTGTACCTGCGCGAAGCCGACGCACGGATCAACTGGGTGCAGCGGTGATCGAGCTCGTCCGCATGCGCAGACGCGACCTGCGGCGGGTGATGGCCATCGAGCAGGTGGTCTTCCCCGAGCCGTGGAGCCACGGCGTCTTCGTCTCGGAGCTGTCGCTGCGGAGGGGCCGGGCCTACCGGGTCGCCCGCGTCGGCAAGGAGACGGTCGGCTACGTCGGCCTCATGTTCGTGGAGGAGGAGGCGCACGTGACGACGGTGGCCGTGGCGCCCGAGCACCAGCGGCGAGGCATCGGCACCCAGATCATGCTCGGGGCGGTGCGCATCGCCCAGGAGGCGGGGGCGCGCAGCGTCTCCCTCGAGGTCGCGGTCGGCAACGAGCGGGCGCAGGCCCTGTACCGCCGCTTCGGCTTCGTGCCGGTCGGGGTCCGGAAGGGCTACTACCAGCTGACCGGGGAGGACGCATTGGTGATGTGGGCCTACGACGTCGACTCGGCCGCGTACCGCGAGCGGCTCGAGCGGATCGAGGCGGAGGAGGCCGCGCGCGCGTGAACGTGCTCGGGATCGAGACCTCCTGCGACGAGACCGCCGCCGCGGTCGTGTCCGAC
Source organism: Actinomycetes bacterium (assembly GCA_021785095.1). The sequence continues at coordinate 2,249 of JAJYGM010000026.1, read as the reverse complement.
GGGCGCGTCGTCGCGTCGTCGGTCGTGTCCAGCCAGGTAGATCTCCACGCGCGCTACGGCGGCGTCGTCCCGGAGATCGCGGGACGAGCCCACGTCGAGCTGCTCGTCCCGGTGATCGAGGAGGCCATGGCGCGTGCCGGCATCGAGCGCCCCGACGCGGTGGCCGCGACCTACGGCCCCGGCCTCGTCGGGTCCTTGCTCGTCGGGCTCTCGGCGGCCAAGGGGCTCGCGATGAGCTGGGGCGTGCCCTTCGTCGGCGTGAACCATCTGGAGGGCCACCTCTTCGCCCCGGTGATCGAGGAGCCATCGCTGCGCTGGCCGCTCGTGGTGCTGCTCGTGTCCGGCGGCCACACGCTGCTCGTCCACGCGGCCGCGCCGGGGCGCTACCGGCTGCTCGGCCAGACGCTCGACGACGCGGCAGGAGAGGCGTTCGACAAGGTGGCGCGCTTCCTCGGGCTCGGCTACCCGGGCGGCCCCGCGATCGACCGCGTCGCGAAGGAGGGGGACCCCGGCGCGTTCGCGTTCCCCCGGGCGATGCTGGGCGACGGCTACGACTTCTCGTTCTCGGGATTGAAGACCGCGGTCGTCCGCGCCGTGGAGCGCCGGCCGGAGGCGGCGACTCCGGACGTCGCGGCGGCGTTCCAGGATGCCGTGGTCGACGTGCTCACGACCAAGGCCGCCCGCGCGGTGGGCGCCGTCGGCGCGAAAGGGCTCTGCCTGGGCGGCGGCGTCGCCGCGAACTCGCTGCTGCGCCGCCGCGCTCCAGAGGCCGTCGACGTGCCGACCTATCTCCCGAGCATGGCCATGTGCACCGACAATGCGGCGATGGTGGCAGCGGCGGGCTCGTTCCGACTGGTGCAGGACGGGCCGAGCCCGCTGTCGCTCGCCCCCGAACCGGGTCTCTTCTTGGAGTTCGAGCGGTGAGGGCCCGGGCGGCCTACGACGTCTCGGCGGACGAGCTCGCCGCGCTGCTCGACGGCCAGCCCGCCTACCGGGCGCGCCAGGTCTGGGACGGTCTGCACCGCAGGGCGCTCCGCCCGGCCGAGATGTCCGACCTCCCGCTCGGGCTCAGAGCCGAGCTCGACGAGCTGCTTCCGGCGGCGCTCAGCGAGGTCGAGCGGCACACCACCGACGGCGGCGGCACGGTCAAGTGGCTCTTCGGGCTCCACGACGGTCGACGGGTGGAGACCGTGCTGATGGCGTACCCCGGGCGCGTCACCGTGTGCGTGTCGACGCAGGCGGGCTGTGCGATGGGCTGCGCGTTCTGTGCGACGGGCCAGGCGGGGTTCGACCGCCAGCTCACCGCCGGCGAGATCGTGGAGCAGGTCGTCGCGGCGGTGAGGGCCGCCAGGCCGCGGCGCGTGTCGAACGTCGTCTTCATGGGGATGGGTGAGCCTCTCGCCAACTACGAGCGCACGTGGGCGGCCGTCGAGCGCATCCACGGCGACGTCGGCATCTCCGCCCGGCACCTCACGGTCTCGACCGTGGGGCTCGTGCCCGGCATCCGCCGGTTGGCGGCCGAGCCGCTTCCCGTGAACCTCGCGGTCTCGTTGCACGCCGCCAACGACGCGCTGCGCGACCGGCTGGTGCCGATCAACCGCCGCTACCCGCTCGGGGAGCTGGCAGAGGCGTGTGCGGCGTACGTGGGCGCGACCGGGCGGCGGCTCTCCATCGAGTGGGCGATGATCGACGGGACGAACGACCGGCCCTCGGACATGGCCGAGCTCGCCCGCTTCGCCCGGCCCCTCGGCGCCCACGTGAACCTGATCCCGCTGAATGCGACCCCCGGCTACCCGGTGCGGGGCAGCCCGCCGCTGCGGGTCGCAGGGGCACGCCAGGAGCTCGAGCGGCTGGGGGTGAGGACCACGATCCGCTCCACCCGGGGCGCGGAGATCGACGCGGCCTGCGGCCAGCTCGCCGCCCGGGCGCTTGCCGCCCGGGCGCCCGATGCCGGCGCGCCCGATGCCGGCGCGCGCCCTGGGCATGTTGTGAGGGCGCTCCGGGTCCGCTAGCATTAGCAGTCGCAAGGTTCGAGTGCTAACAACGTGCCGAAGGAGGCCGCTTCGATGAAGCTCCACCCCCTCGATGACCGGATCGTGGTCCGGCCGGGTGAGTCGGAGGAGACCACCGCCTCGGGGCTGGTGATCCCCGACACCGCCAAGGAGAAGCCCCAGCAGGGCGAGGTCCTGGCCGTAGGGCCCGGTCGCCGTGCCGACAACACCGGCGAGATCATCCCTCTCGACGTGAAG
>JAJYGM010000335.1 GCA_021785095.1 Actinomycetes bacterium | reverse complement strand
CCGAGCCGCGGTTCCTCCTCTGGCTCAGCGCACGATCTCCATCCGCAGCCCGAGCGCGTCCCACTCGGGGTCCTCGGGCAGGCGGCTCACGGCCCGGGCCGCGATCCTCCTCGCCGTCCACAGGCACGCCGCCGCGTCGAGGAGCTGGCTCTTGAAGACGCCGGGGAGCGCCGCGCCGAAGAGCCGCTCGGCGCCGGGAAGCTTCCCCCGCAGGATCCCCTCGCGCTCGTCGACGCCGGCCCGCGTCCGCTTCGGGAAGCGCAGCGGCCGGTCGTCGGCGAGCTGGAAGAAGCTCAGCTCGGGATGGACCTCGAAGACCGTGCGCTGCCAGTACGGCGCGATCACCTTGTCGACCTCGGCGATCGCTGCGGCCCGGTGCCAGCCGACCGGGCTCAGGTGGCCTCCTGAGACCTCTGCCGCCTCGCGGTAGGTGGAGAAGGCGAGGGCGGGTCGCGGCGGCGCGGAGGCGATGGCGCTCGCGCGCGGCACCCCGAGGACGCGGCGCGCCTCCCGCTCGCACGAGCGGCCCTTGGCGCGGGGCTCGTCGAGCAGCCCGATCGGCGTGAACAGCGCGATCACCCGGTACGCGGGCTTGTAGTCGAGGACGTCGACGAACGCGGCGGCCACCCGCGGCTCCTCGGGGGCGATCGTCGCCCCCTGCCACTTCGCGCTCGCGACCAGCCACCCGGAGCGGACCGGGACCACCCCGGCGAGCACCTGGTAAGGAAGCTGCGCGCCGTGCGACGCCGCCCGCATGCTCACGCCGGGCGCCGCGCGCTAGTCATTCGCGCTTTTCACCACCCACTGGCGCACGCTGATCGCCGTCCCCATCTGGATCCACCTCGAGGTGCGCAACCGCTCTTCGTGCTCACCCTCGGCATGTCGAAACCTCCTCGCCTCCCGTACGCACCTGCGGCCCCCTCGAGCTAGCCGTGGAGGCCACTCGGCGTGAGGCCGTGATGGTCCGGTAGGCAGCATGGTAGCCGAGCACCTCGAAGAACCGAGTGAGGACTCGGGGCTCCTCGCGACCGATCGTCCAGCCTTGGCGCCCACCACGAGCCGATCGCCCGCCGGGACGACCACCCCGGCGAGAAGGCTGTACGGGAGCTCGGGGCCGCGGGAGCCCCGCGCGTCGCGGGCATCACGGCGAGGGCTTCAGGCGTTTGCCGGCTGGACCACCCACTGCTTCACGGACATCGCCGTGCCGCAGGTCGGGTTCCCTGTGAACGAGCCGCAAAGCGCCCTGTGGTCCGTCGGTGTCACGTCGTCGAAGGCGACGACCGCATGCACCACGTAGTCCGACTTGTTCGCGGCTGTGGGGCACTTCGCCGGCGCCGTCGTGCCCTTCGCCACGCACGTGAAGAATGTCACCGTCCGCTCGAAGATGGGCGTCACGGTCAGCGTGTCGTTTGTCACCGTCTTGACCGCGCTTGCGGACAACGTCACCGTGCCTGTGCTCGTCGGCGGTGTCGGCAGGATCACGGCTGTGTCTGTTGTGGGGAACGCACCGCCGGAATCGAGGAGCTTGAAGCCGACGTAGCTCGTTGTGCCCGGTTTGAACAGCGTCTTTGTCGTGACGGTCGTCGATCCGTCGGTGACGTGTACGGTCGCAGGACCCGAATGCGACAGGGGCAGCACCTGCGTCCCCCGGCAGTAGACCACCGCCGTCCACTGGTTGGATGTCGGGGAGGGTGTGGAAGGGCCCGATGTGGAGAGGGTCGCCGGCCCGAAGCACTCCGTCGGGGGTGTCACCGGTGTCCCTGTGATGGTGTCGTACGCCGACGGGCCGTAGCGGACCGCCTGGATCGCCAGATCCGTGCCCGTGTTGGCCGCGTACTCGCGGCTTCGCTGTGTCCTCAGGTTCGCGGTGTTGAGCAGCGCTCCTCCGGAGAAGGTGATGAGCGCGGTGATGGTGACCGCCACGATGATGATGAAGAACAGGGCGATGATCAGCGACGTCCCCGAGTCGTCTCTCGACGCCAGCCTGCCTCGCACGAAGCGCGACGAGAGGAGCCGGTCCCTGGGCGCGCGCGGAGAGAGCCGGCCCATCGTCAGGTCACCGTCACCGTGAGAGGCGACCCTGACACGGGGGTCAGCGATCCGCTGGGCACGGAGCTCTGCTGGACGGTGAATGTGTACGGGCCTGTCGTGATCGGGGTGGTAACGCCGGACGCGCCGCCGCCCGCTCCGTACGTGACCGTGAGCGTCGCTGTGCCGGGAAGCGTGAGGCTCGTGAGCTCGATCGTGTCGCCCGACGTCACGACTGTCACGGCTGTCGTCCCGACCTTCGCCGTCGTGTAGCCCGGTAGTGTCGGGCTCGACGACTGGGGCGTGGTCCACTTCTTGGACGTTGTCGGCGAGGAGGGGACGGTGATCGCCAGCTCGCCGGCGTTCATCCCTCCGGGTGGGACTATGTAGGTGAAGGTGAAGGTCTGCCCGGACGTGAGCGCGGGCGCCGAGGTCGGAGAGATCCTGACCGTTCCCCCGCCGTTCGGTCCGTACACGGTCGCGACCCCGACCCAGCTCTCGGCGGAGGTGCCTGGTGTTGTCGAGGTCGCTGTCACCTTCGGGTAGGTGGCTTTCGCGGCGTAGCGTCCCGTCGGGCTCGAGGTGATGAGCGTGATCGTGCACGTGTAGGTGGAGGAATTGCCGCCCCCGGATGTCGGTCCCGACGCTGCGGGGCACGACACCGGGCTGCCCGCCTCTGTGATCGACCATGTGAGGGGCTTTGTCGGCTTCTTGTACCCGTTGGGGGCGGTCACCACAGCCGTGAAGACGAGCCTCGAGGTCCCCGACGACGGCAACGCCGCGAAGACCGGTGTCGCCGTCACCGCGACGGACGGGGCGGCCACAGAGACGTGCGAGTCCGCGGGGTTGCGAAGGTCGAACGTCAGTGTGTCGAAGACGCCGTCGCCTGCCCGCGCGTGGAGCGTGACGATCTGCACGCCGCCGTCGGGCGAGCAGTCTGTGAGGGCCGTCGTCTCGCCCGATGTCCCCGGGTTCCAGTACCGGATCAGCCGCACGCCCATCGTGTACCGAGCCAGTGTGGAGACCTTCGAAGCCGTCGCCGACGGTGTGACTGTGAGATCGGTGTCGGGCGAAGAGGTGAGCGTGAACGTCTTGCCACTGCGCACACCCTTCACCGTGATCACCTTGGGGCCGGCGGAGAGTGTGCTGGGGACGAAGAACGTGAGCTGCATGTTGCCCATGTCGTTGCCGCTCGCGGCCTGCGACCGTCTGGTTGTCTTGGCGGCGGCGACGCCCCCGACGGTCACTGTGAATGTCCCGAGGGGAACGCCGCTGTCGAAGCCGGTGGTGAAGACGGTCACCGTCGCCCCGGGCGCCGCGACCCGAGGCGTCGGAACGCTGAGCAGGCTGTAGCTGACGGTCCCCGAGCAGTTGTTGAAGGCTGCCCCGGCAGCTGTCGGGTCCAGCTCGATCTGCGACGTGGCGGTCTCGGCGAATCCCTTCATGAGGTTGTTCAGCGTCGCGAGGCTCCGGTGCTCCGCCGCGCCGCTCAGCATCTCGAAGGTCAACCCCAGCAACGGGACGACGGCGAGCGCGATGATCACGAGCGCGATGAGGAGCTCGATCAGCGTGTCGCCCCGCTCGTCGAGCGGTGACGACCTGCGAAGGAGCCGCTCCACGTGCGTACGCACGCTATGTGAACCCTTGGATGAGGAATGTGCCGTTCTTCAAGTCGAGGGTGTAGGCGACGACTGCGCCGACCGAGTTCGAACCCGGGCCGCCGTTGAAGGACACGGTGGCGCTCGGTGCGTACATGATCCCTGTGATCGAGAGTGTCGTCTTGGCGTGGATCGCCACCGGCGAGCCGTCACCGGCGTTCTGCCAATACCAGATCTGCTTGTAGAGGCCCGTTGTCATCGCCTTCACGTCGATTGTCGTTGTCTGCCCACCGCCGGCAGTCGCCAGGCCTTCGGTGCACGAGGGCGCCCACGCGTCGACTGTGTGGCAGGGAAAGTAGATGAAGACACCTGCCTTACCTGTCAACGTCGCGTTCTTGAGTGTGACTGTCTGCTCGAATTCGTACGCCCCGTGCCTGAGCACCAGCGACTTGCCAGGCGTCGGCTTGATCGGGCAGGTGTACCGGCCCGGGCCCAGCGTGGTGACGGTCGAGCTCGGGCACCCGCTTGTTGTCCCGAGTGCCTCCTCCGGGGGGTCGGGAAGTGTCGCCAGCGGGTCCCGGAGTTTTGTGACGTTCTTCCATGTAGAAGGGAGCGGCGTGACCTTTCCCTTGCACGAGGTTGTTGTCTGGCAGATCGCTGAATTCGGGCCTGTGGTCTCTCCCGTAGTGGTCCTGAGGATCGTGTGCGGCTGCTGTGTGATGTACCCGCCTGTCTCGATGGCGGTCGTCCCCTTCACGGTGGCCGTCGTGCCCTTCGAGTCCTCCCTGATGACGCGGCCGGCGCGCGAGAGGAGGAAGAGGGTGGGCAGTGTCTTTGTGACTTTCGGTGTTGTGAGTGTCCCGCCCCCCGGAGGGGTTCCGACGGTGCTCCCACTCGTGTTGGAGACTCGCGGCGTCGCCGAGAGGTTGTACCGGTACTTCCCCTTCGGCTCGGCGACCGCCACGGTCACCGCGGACACCCACTGCGCCGGCACCCACGTGTGGGTCGCCGAGGCCGGTGTCGTCGGTGTCGCGCACTTCAGCTTGCCTGAGACGCAGGCGACGTTGGCCCTGGAGATCGCCGAAGAGAAGTTTCGCGAGGTGGTGGTGCTCGGGCGCGGCGAGCCTGTCCTGCACGCCTGGCGGACGAGCGTCGTCCCGCCGGACTCGGCCCAGTAGGAGACGACCGTCTTCCCTGTGGAGGTGGAGCCGCTCGGCCACGCGAGGCTCACGAGCATCTTTGTGCCGGTTCCGCAGATTGTGGGCGCCTTTGCGGACGCGCTCAGCGTCACGAGGGTCGCGCTCTGGACGTCCCGCACGTAGAACTCCGAGGAGATCTGGGAGTCGACCGAGTCGGTGACCTTTGTCGAGACGTGGGCCTCGCTCTCCAGGGTCACGAAGAGTGCGTAGAAGAGCACGCCGAGGACCAGCGGCATGATGATCATGACCAACGCGAGCTCGATCAGGGTGAAGCCCTCCTCGCCCGCTTCTCGGAAGCGGCGCGACGCGCTCGGGGTGCGGCAGGAGAAGAAGCGGCGGAGCGCCCTACGTGGACGCGACACGGGGCGGCTCCCCTCCGGCTGCTCCGGCGGCCGCGCCGTCCCCCGGAGCACCTGAGCCGTTTCCGGTCTCGCCGGCCGCCATCGCGGCGGCGAGCGCGAAGTGGTCCGGCGTCTTCTTCTCGACCTCCTTCGGGTACATGCTGACCCCGATCGCCTCGTCGTAGTCGATGACGTCGTCCTGGACGAGCTTCGACAGCGCCATCTCGAGGGTCTGCATGCCCTCGGACTGGTGGGTGGTGATCACGTTGCGGAGCTGGCGGGTCTTCCCGTCACGCACGATGTTCCGGACCGCGTGGTTGGCCGTGAGGACCTCGTAGGCCGCGACCAGACCCTCCTCCTTCCGGCGCACGAGGCGCTGGTAGATCACGCCCTCGAGCACGGCGGAGAGCTGCACCTGGATCTGGTCGCGCCGGTCGGAGGGGAAGATGTCCACGATCCGGTCGAGCGCCTGCGCGGAGTCGTTCGTGTGGAGCGTGGCGAAGACGAGGTGGCCGGTCTCGGCGATGGTGATG
>JAJYGM010000284.1 GCA_021785095.1 Actinomycetes bacterium | reverse complement strand
GATGTTGCGTGCCGGTCCGGTGAGGGCGATGAGCCGGTCGGGATCGTGGCCGAGCTTCAGCGCGCGGGTGCGCCAGGTTTCGGCGAGAGTAACGACCGCACCGTCCCCTTTTCCCGGCTCCGGCGGCATGCGAGAGTCCGGAAGCGTCTGAAGGGTGGACATCGTCTTGGGGGCGCGGGTCTCTAAAGCCGCGACCTGAGCTGCCTTTGCCGAGTCGAGCCCGAGGTTGGCCAAGCGCGCCTCGATCTGGTTGCGGCGGGTGGAGAAGGCGCGCATGAACTCCCGGTCGACTCCGGCCACCTCGGCAATGCCGTCCACGACGGCGGTGAAGGAGACGCCGAGTCGGTGGGCGAGCTCCCGGCGCAGCACCGCCTGGTAGACGAAGCTCGCCGTGCGGCCGTGGGTGTAGAGGAGGCGAGCCCACGGCGCCGACCATCTGGCATCGGCCCCGTGGACGAGGTTGGCGACGAGGACGTGGGTGTGGAGCTGGGGGTCGCCGGCTCGGGAAGTGCGGTGGCGAAATGCCGCGGCGATGAACCCGTCTGTCGCCACGAGCTCGGCACCACCGTGGCCCCGGCGAGCATGGAGAGCGTGGTCTTGGAGGTAACCCAACCCAGCGGCGACCGCTTCGTCGTGAGCGTCGCGCACGGCCTCGGCGATCTCCTCGGTGGTCAGCCCGTAGAGGAGGCTGACCGATTTGGGGGCGGAGAAGGTGAGGTCGAAGCCGGCGACTTTTTTGGCGGGTTGGGTACCGGCTAGGGTTTCGCCGGTCAGGGGATGGGACCCGGAGAGAACCGCGTGGAGGTAGTCGGGGTCGACGCGGCCTTCCAACCCCATAGCCTTCGCCCCTTCGCCAGTCCAGTAGCCAGGAGCCTCGCCCGAGCCGGTGTAGTACTCCTCGGCGCCCCGGGCGACGCTCTGGACGTAGTAGCCCTCGGCACCCGGCACGAGCTTGCCGACCGAGAACATCAGGCCACCCCCCTGGCATTCAGGCGGGTGCCGACTTCTGCCTCAGCCTCGTCGGGCTCCCCGCCTGCGTCCGGATCGGCATCCACGCCGACCAGCTTGGCGAGTTGCAACTTGGGGACGACGATGCGCCGGCCCAGACGGATGGAGGGAAGCTCGCCCTTGCGGACGAGCTCGTAGGCGAAGGCCCGGGAGATCCCCAGGGCGTTGGCCGTCTCGGTGATGGTGAAGACGAGGCGGGCCTCGGGCTTGAACTTGGGTGTGTGGGTGGTTTCCATGGCCGCCACGATGCAGACCGCCTGTCCCCGCAAGTGTCCCCACCCCTGTCCCCACCGGTCGTTTTTCGGGGATCCCCGGAGGGTGTTTCGAGGATTTTCGGGTCCGAAAAGTGGCCCGCAAGCTGGGGCGGGGACGCGCGCGGGGACGCGGGGACCGAAAATTTTGCAATCGGGGTCTTGCCGCGTATCCTAGTCGTGGCCGGAGGCGGCGCAGCGGCGCTACTGCGAGGCGGGGACCCCGAGGCAGGTCCCCGCCGGTCCCCGGACACGACTCGGTTGGTCGTCGGATCACCTGGCGGACGGAAGTTCGTGGCGCGCTGTTCGGCTGGAGCTGTGCACCGGCGTGTCCCCGCCAGTGTCCCCACCGGGAGGGTGGAAGGGTGTGACTACTTCTATGGGGTGAGCGGAGAGGGTGGGATGGGGGTTTCCGCCAGGGGGAAGAGGAAGTTTCGCCGAAGCCATTGCGCCGGCGGACGATATGACGAGCGCGGGCAACGTGCCCACTCCGGTGGGTCCAAGAGGTTTGCCCGGTAGGAACACAACCCACCGCTAGTCGCCCCACCTGGTAAAGAATTCACGATACGGTGAACTTGTGTACTAGCCTGGCCCATCGTGATCACTACCTCCGTCGGCGCTGTCCTGTCCCCCGGCGAGGCGCCAGGCTTCGCGGATCTCGCCCGTCGGCCACTACTGCCAGTGGAAGACGCCGAGCAGTTGGCAGACACGTTCGCCTTGCTCGGCAGCGGGACTCGGCTCCGGCTCCTTCACGCCATCGCGCGCCGCCAAGAGCTGTGCGTCAAAGACCTCGCTGCCGAGGTCGGCATGAGCAGCCCCGCGGTGTGTAACCAGCTTCAGCGACTCGTGGACCGACACATCGTTGCCTCGCGTCGGGCCGGCAATTTCGTCTATTACCGGGTCGAGGACCCATGCCTGGTCCAGCTCATCGAGGCGGGACTTTGCATGACGCTGCTCGGACCGAGTGATGCCTGTCCTCGATGACCCCACACAAAGTATTCAATCGGACTGAAGTTGGAGCTCCTCGAATATCGTCGCTCCCGGACTTTCCGGGTGCCAGACGCCGCCGCTACCACCTCGATCCGACCTGCTGCAGCGCGTGCGGAGGGGATCTGGAAGCTCTACGCAAGCTGCCTGGCGTCGAAGACGTGCAGTTGTTCGAATCGGCCGGGATCGTCATAGTCAATGCAGAAGAGCGCGTCTCGGACGAGGCGATCCGCCGGGCCGCGAACCGCGACGGGATCAGCCTGACCACCGAAGGGCTATTGGCCGCCGGCTCCACCAACCGACAATGGTGGCAACGCCCCGACTTGATCGCCCTGGGCGCTGCAGCAATCCTGCTTGGCGGCGGTCTCGTCTTCGACCACTTGGCGACGGTGCCGCACGCCGGTCAGGCGCTGTACCTGGCGACCGTGATTATTGGCGGCGCTTACCCGCTGCGCCACGCAATCGCCACAATGCGCGCTCACCGGGTGACGATCGGCGTGCTCCTGGTGGTCGCCACCGCAGGCGCGCTCGCACTGGGTCATCTCGACGAGGCGGCCGAGCTGGTGGTGGTGTTCAGCCTGGGCGAGGTGCTGGAGGGCTACGCCACGGATCGGGCGCGCGGCTCAATCCGAGCGCTGATGGCGCTGACCCCACCGGAGGCCATCCGTCGGCGGAACGACGGGAGCAGCGAGGTGGTGCCGGTCGAAGCATTGGTGCCGGGCGATGTCGTGCTGTCGCGTCCGGGCGAGCGGGTCCCGACCGACGGCGACGTGCGCTCGGGGTCCTCGTGGGTAGACCAGAGCCCCGTGACCGGCGAGTCGATGCCGATAGAGGTCGGCCCGGGTGCGCGGGTATTCGGGGGGGCGATCAACGGCCCCGGCGCGCTTGAGATCGAGGTCACTACCCCCTATACGGACACGGTGCTCGCCCGGGTGATCCGCCAGGTCGAGGAGGCCCAAGCTCACCGCGGCCGGGCGCAGCGCTTCGCCGATCGATTCGGGGCGGTCTACACACCGATCATGTTCGGACTCGCCGTTCTCGTCGCCGCACTCGGCCCGTCCTTCGGCCTCGATCTTCGCGACGCGATCTACCGGGGATTGGTCGTGCTCTCGGTGTCGTGCTCGTGTGCGCTGGTGATCTCGGTGCCTGTCACCGTGGTCACCTCCATCGCGCGCGCAGCGCGCGATGGCATCCTGATCAAGGGCGGTGCCTATCTTGAAGCGCTTGCCCGGGTCGATACCATCGCTTTCGACAAGACAGGAACGCTCACCCAGGGTCGACCGGTGCTCGTAAGCAACGTCGGGCTCGACGGGGTGGACGCCGATCGTGTGCTTGCGCTGGCGGCTGCCGTGGAGTCCTCCAGCGAGCATCCTCTCGGGCGGGCGGTCATCGACGCCGCCCGAGAACGTGGTCTTGACATCCCGGCAGCCCGTGACGCGCGTGCTTTGCCGGGCGTGGGCATCGAGGCCACCGTCGACGGTCGACGCCTTCGGCTGGGTCGTCTCGACTTGACCCGGAACGATGCCGGCGCGGCCCGGATCGTCCTTGGGGAGCTGGAATCCTCCGGCATCACCGCTGTGGGCCTCGCCGACGACGTTCAGGTGCTCGGTCTGCTTGGCATCGCCGACGTAGTTCGTCCAGAGGCGGCGCGAACGATAAGCGCCTTGCGCGGGGTGGGAATAGGACGCCTTGTCATGCTGACTGGCGACGCTCGCCGCGTGGCCGCCTCGCTCGTTGCGCAGTTGGACTTGGAGGAGTACGAAGCTGAGCTTCTCCCCGAAGAAAAGACCGCCGCAATCGAAAGAATGAAAGCAGTGCATTGCACCGTTGCCATGGTGGGAGACGGGATAAACGACGCCCCCGCTCTCGCATCGGCTGATGTGGCGATTGCCATGGGAGCCGCCGGGACCGATGTGGCTCTGGAGACGGCAGACGTGGCGCTGATGGCAGATGACCTTTCTCGCCTACCGGCTGCCATTCGACTCGCACGCCGAGCGCAGCGCAACATCCGCCAGAACGTCGTGATGAGCCTTGTGAGCGTGGCGGTGCTCGTGGCCGCCGCGTTGGCCGGCCTTCTCAACCTGACCGGCGGTGTGGTGCTCAACGAGGGTACCGCTGTGTTGATCATCGCCAACGGGTTGCGAATGCTGAGGCGATCCGACTACAAACCAGAAAGGGTGGTCTGATGGCAAGTCGTGCCAAAGCCAAGGAGCAGGCCCGGGAGCGAGCACGGCAGCTTCGAGAAGAGCAAGAACGAAGTCACCGGCGCGCGGTCCGCCTCGCCTGGCTTTCCGGCGCCATTGTTGCGCTCGGAATAATCGCGTGGATAAGTTTCGCCATTCTTGGCGGCGGGTCGACGAATAACCTCTCGAACTCCGGCTCCGCCTTGCAATTGAGTGACCTTCAGGGCCTGCAGTCGACCCCTGCGCCCTGGCAGCCCGAGTACGGGTCGCTCCCCGAGCGGCTCGCCACCCTACAATCCTTCGGACTTCCGTCCAATGGAGACGAGAGCTACCACGTCCACGCCCACCTCGCGATCTATGTCAACGGGAGCCCGGTCACCGTTCCAGCCAACGTGGCGATCAGTGCCGCCGACCAGATCGAGGCTCCCATGCACACACACGACACGAGTGGCGTGATCCACATCGAAGCGAGCCAACCTTCCAACGCCTTCACGCTTGGCGCTTTCTTCGACCTATGGGGCGTCACCTTCAGCGCCAACCAGCTCGGCAGCTACCAAGACAGTAGTGGATCAACTGTCCAGGTATATGTCAACGGGCATCGCATCGCAGACCCTGCCCACTATGCCCTTCGACCCCATGACGATATCGTGGTCGGCTACGGGACCCCAGGTTCGTTTCCCCACATCGTCGCCTTCACCTGGCCGACAGGGGAATGACTGACAGCAGGTGAATCGGAGCCAATTGCCGATCCAGTCCGGTGGCGCGAGAGGTGAACGTGCGCAGCGGAGCGCGGGAAGAAGGCACCCCTTTTCCCGGCTGCGCCGGCATGTTGCAGTCCGGCTGCGTCGGCATGTTGCAGTCCGGCTGCGTCGGCATGTTGCAGTCCGGTTGCGTCGGTATGTTGCAGTCCGGAATCTACGCAGCAGACGACGTGGACTGACCGGCCGGGGGCTGGTTGGAGGCGGTGACGGTGCCCAGCGTCCAGCCGGTACCGTTCCAGGTGATCGGATAGGAGAACCAGACGTTGGTGGGACCGTCAGTCTGGACCTGCGACACCGAGCCGAAAAAGGAGCTTCCTGGGGTGGTGTCGGTGTAGGTGACCTCCGCCGACATCGAGCCTGCCACGGTGACCGTGCCGGTCGGGTCCAGCGTCACGGTGAGGCCGGCGGTCGGGTCGCCCAGGCTCGTCCAGGCGATGTTCGTGTAGGTGTCCCCCTGGCTGGTGGTGGCGGGGATGTCGTTGTTGGGAAAGTTGGCAGGCCTCAGGCTGGTGGCGGCCAGGCAGTTGGTGATCTGCCCGG
>JAJYGM010000326.1 GCA_021785095.1 Actinomycetes bacterium | reverse complement strand
CTGGCGAATCTCGGTCCGCTCGACCTCGAGCTCTCGCTCGAGCAGCTCGCGCTGGGCGCGCATGGACACGTACTCCCCCGCCGCCATCGAGAAGGCACCGCTCACGAGCCCCGCGAGCCCGGCCACGCGCACGAAGTCTGCGGCAGCATGCGCCCCGGCAACCCCGAGGATCAACGAGACGTTCGTCACGAGCCCGTCGCTCATGCCGAACACCGCCGCACGCGCCCCGCCCCCTTGGACATCGCGGTGGTAGTGCTCGATACCAGGGTGTTCGGTCGTCGGGTGCTCGGCCGGCAGTTCCCGGTCGTTGCGGCGCCCGGGCAGGCTCAGGCGGGGACGATCCACGCCGATGATGCTACTGCGACGCCCCCGTAAGCTCATCGGGTGCCCTCCCGCTACGACCTGGACCCCGAGGCGCTCGCCCGAGCGCTCGAACCGGCCCTCGACGGGGAGCCCCCCTACCGCTTCCGCCAGCTCTGGGACGGCCTCTACCGCCGGCTCGCGGACCCGAGCGAGCTCCAGGAGCTCCCTCGGGCGCTCCGGGTCCGGTTGGCCGACGCGGACCCGCTCCGACCGGCGCTCAGCCTCGCTGCAGAGCTGGAGGCGGACGCTGGTGCCACGGTCAAGTGGCTCTTCGCGCTCCGAGACGGCGCCGAGGTCGAGACGGTGCTCATGCGGTACCCGAACCGGGCCACGGTCTGCGTGTCCAGCCAGGCCGGCTGCGCGATGGGCTGCACATTCTGCGCCACCGGCCAGGGGGGCTTCTCCCGCCAGCTCACCACCGGGGAGATCGTGGAGCAGGTCGTCTGGGCGGCCAGGGTGGCCCGCGACTCCGGTGCACGGCTGTCGAACGTGGTGTTCATGGGCATGGGCGAGCCACTCGCCAACTACGGACCCGTGGTGCGCGCGCTCCGGCGGCTGCACGGCGCGCTCGGGCTCTCGGCGCGTCACCTGACCGTCTCGACGGTGGGCGTCGTCCCGGGCATCCACCGCCTCGCGGCCGAGGGGCTGCCGGTCAAGCTCGCGCTCTCCCTCCACGCCGCGAACGACTCCCTGCGCTCCTCCCTCGTCCCGCTCAACGCGCGCTGGCCGCTCGAGAGCCTCGCCGCCGCGTGCGCCGCCTACGCCGTGGCCACCGGCCGGCGGGTGAGCCTGGAGTGGGCGCTCATGGACGGGGTCAACGACACCCCCACCGCCCTCGAGGAGCTGGTGGCGTTCGCGCGGCCGCTCGCGGCCCACGTGAACCTCATCCCCCTCAACCCGACGCCCGGCTGGCCGGTCCTCGGCTCCCCGCCGGCGCGCGTCGCGGGTTTCGCCGCGCGTCTCGGAGCCGCCGGCATCGCCACGACCGTCCGCCAGACCCGCGGCGTGGCCATCGCCGCGGCGTGCGGCCAGCTCGCGATGCGCAGCGCCACCCCTGCTCGGGCGGGGCGCGGCGGGGCGCGCGGCCGCGGCGGCCACTTGTCCGGTCAAACTGGAGACATATGGAACCTCGCCAGTGGCTCAACCGGACCCAGCCCCAGACCCTCCAGAACGCCGAGCTCCTCCTCTACCTGAACGCCGGTCTGACGCTGCTCGACGCCATCCTCGGCGGCGGCATCTCCGCCATCGGGCTCGTCCTCGGCGTCGGCGCCGTCGCTGCTGGTTACGGCAGTGCGAACGAGCGACGCTGGGGGTACTACCTCGGGGTCGTCATCGCGGGGCTGCTGACGCTCTTCGCCGTGTTGGACCTGGCGTACGCGGGCCTGTTCGGCCTGTTGAACCTGGCGTTCGCAGGGCTCCTGCTCTATCTCCTCCTCGCGCCGGCCAGCCGGGAGTACCGCCGGATCTGGTTCCACTGACCTCGGGCGACCGTCCTCCGAGGGAGCCACCCCCGCACCGCTAGCCTCGCGGCGTGAGCACGACCGTTCTCCACCTCGACGACCTCGCGGCCCGGGTCGGGACCGAGCTCGGGACCAGCGACCCGGTCCTCGTCAGCCAGGACCGCATCGACGCCTTCGCCGGTGCCACCGGTGACCACCAGTGGATCCACACCGACCCGGCCCGGGCGGCGTCCGGCCCCTTCGGTGGCACGATCGCCCACGGCTACCTCACCCTCTCCCTGGCGCCAGCGCTCCTCGAGCAGGTGCTCCGGGTGGAGGGTGTGCAGATGGGGGTCAACTACGGCGCCAACCGGGTCCGCTTCCCGGCCCCGGTGCCGGTCGGGAGCGAGCTCGTGATGTCGGCGACGCTCGCGGACGTCGAGGAGATCGCCGGCGGCGCGCAGGTCGTGCTGGGCCTCACCTTCACGGTGCGGGGGGCGACCAAGCCCTCCTGCGTGGCCGAGGTCGTCTACCGCTTCTACCGCTGACCGAGTGCGAGGGTCCCCGTCCGGCCCCGACCGTCGAGGTCGTCTGACGGGACGCGCCGAGAGACCGGCGAGGGTGGTGCTCCCGAGCCAGCAGCGACGAGGGCCCGTCGGAGCGCGCATCGGCGGTCCCCAGCACCTTGCCCGATCGAGACCACGGACGCTGGTCGGATCGCTCAGCCAAGCTCCACCCGGCCGCCCGCTGCTCGAGCGCCCGGGCCGACGAGGCTCCAGCGCACCCGGACCGGGCCGAGCCCCGCGGTAGCGGGGATCGTCATCTCCATCCGGTACGTGACCTCTCCGTGAGCCGGGATCGAGCGCACCTGGCTGCAGTTGAGCCGGTAGAGGAACTTGGTCGGGATGCTCGAGGACTCGACGTACACGGGGCAAGGAGAGAGCTCCACCGCCCGACTCCCCGGGTTCGACAGGGTCACCTCGTAGCGCAGGGTGCCTGGGGCGGGAGTCCTCCGGGGGAGCGTCAGGCGGGGCACGAGGTCGGCGAGCGCATCGGGAGTGGCCGACGGCGCCGGCCGGAGCGCGTAGAAGGGCGTCGTCGACATGCCGCAGGGGAACCGCAGGCCCACACCGCCGATCTCGAGCTCGCCCCCCTCGGGGAGTGAGACGACCAGGCGGTGGTAGCTCCGTAGACCGTGTTCCGTGCCGCTCGGATCCCTCGGGCAGGCGAGGGGGGCGTCTACGCGCAACCACACGCTCCCGCCGGGAACGGTGTATGCCGGCTCTGCCAGGGAGGGCAGCGCCTCGGGGGAGGCCAGCACCCGGGCCCCGCCCGGAGCCGTGGCGGCGACCGTCGGGGTCCCGGCCAGCAGGCAGGCGACCCGGCCGGTGTTCCGCAGCTCGACGAGGATGCCACCGTCCTGGGTCGCCTGCACCGGCCACAGCGCGGTAACCGAGAGGGCCTTCGCTGCGCAGGCCGGAGCGTGCCCGTGCACGGGAGCGGCCGCCTGCGGGCGCGGGAGCGGGCGCGCCGGCGGAACGGCAGGCTCATCGATCCAGGGGATCGCCTGGCCCGCCGCCTGTGCCGGCATCCGAGCGGGCCGTGCGCAGCTGACGAGCGCGCACGCAGCGATCATCGAAGCGAGGACCAGCCGGCTACGGAGATGACCCACACCGTTCCGACACTCGAGCGCCCCGCCCCGTTCCGTCGTCCCCCGGAGCCCGCGCAGCCGATCGTCGCCGACGAGCCTGCGTTGGGTTCGGTGCCGGTCCCCCGTAGCCTCCACGTCGTGGCAAGCCTCCCGACCGGGGCGGACAAGCGCGCCGCCGTCCAGGCGATGTTCGACCGGATCGCCCCCCGCTACCAGCAGCTCAACCGCCTCCTCACCTTCCACCTCGACGGCTCCTGGCGTCGACGCGCGCTGGACGCGCTCGACCTCGCCCCGGGCCAACTGGTCCTCGACCTGGCGACCGGGCCAGGTGACCTGCTCCCCGGACTCGCGGCTCGCCACGTCACCGCACTCGGCGTCGACCTGTCCTCGGGCATGCTCCGCCTCGCACCGCCGGGCGCGCTCGTCGTCCAGGGTGACGCGGCCGCACTGCCGCTCCCGAGCGGCCGCCTCGACGGGGCTGTCTCCGCGTTTGCCCTCCGGAACTTCGTCGAGCTCGGACCCGTGCTCGCGGAGCTCGCGCGGGTCCTCCGCCCGGGCGGCCGGATCGCGCTCCTCGACGTCTCCACGCCGCGCCAAGTGCTGCTCGCGGCCGGCCACGCACTGTGGTTCGGCCGGGCCGTTCCCGCCATCGGCGGCCTCCTCTCCGACGGCGCTGCGTACCGCTACCTGCCGAAGTCGCTGGCGTACCTCCCCGAGCCACCCGAGCTGGTGGATCTGGTGCGACGGGCCGGTTTCGTCGCCGTCGAGCACCGGCTCCTGTCGGGGGGGATCGTCCAGCTGCTCAGTGGGACGCGCGCCGCCATGTCCACAGGGAGGGCAGGAGGATGAGCCCCGACGCCACGGCGCTCGAGGGGGCTGCGACCGGCTCGGCCCCCGGGCACCAGCTGGTCCCCCCTGGGCTGCGCGCCCAGACCCGACCGCTCGACGGGACCCACCCGGTCGATCTCCTCCAGCTCGCCGGCGACGGCGCGTCGTTGCTCGCGTCCCCGGGGCTGCGTCTGGCTGGGCGCGGGCGCGCCGTCGTGATCCGCCTGCCGAGGGGGATCGCCGACCCCGCAGCCCCGACCCTCCTCGCGGAGGCGCTCTCGGCGATCGAGTCCGAGGACCCGGTCGGCCGGCCGGGCTCCGGCCCGGTCGCCCTGGCGAGCCTCCCCTTCGACCGGGAGGCCCCGGCCGAACTGGTCGTCCCGGCGGAGCTCTGGGTCGAGGAGGTGGCGACCGGAGCCAGTTGGGTCACTCGGATCGTCGACGACGCAGGCCGAGTCGTCGACCGCACCGGCCTCCTGGCCGAGACGCCGCAGGCCGAGCGGAGGGGCTCGACGGGGCCCCAGGTCGATCCGCGCTCGCCCGACGCGTTCGAGGTGCGCAGCGCCCTCCCCCACGAGGAGTGGTGCGCCCGCGCCGAGCGAGTCCTCGAGGAGATCCGGGCAGGACGCGTGGAGAAGGTGGTGCTTGCGCGCCGGGTCGATGTCCGCGCGAACCGGCCCTTCGTGGTCGAGCACGCGCTCCGCCGCCTCGCCGCCCTCTACCCGGCCTGCGCCCTGTTCTCGATCGCCGGCCTGCTCGGCGCCTCGCCCGAGCTGCTCGTTCGGCGCCTCGGCCGCGCCGTCGTCGCGCAGCCCCTCGCCGGCACCGTGGCCCGGAGCGGCGATGCCGCAGCGGACGACGCTGCCGAGGCGCAGCTCCAGCGAGCCCCGAAGGAACGGAACGAGCACGGCTTCGTCGTCCGAGCCGTCGTCGAGGGCCTGCGGCGCGCGGGCGTCGACGTCGAGGTGCCGAGAGCGCCGGAGATCCTCCGGCTCCGGAACGTGTCCCACCTCGCCACGACCGTGCGCGGCTGCGCTGCAGGCAGCCCGCCCGCCTCGGCCTTCGAGCTCGTGCGTGCGATCCACCCCACCCCCGCCGTCGCCGGAGTCCCCACCGATGTCGCGCTCGCGACTCTCGCAACACACGAGGAGCTCGATCGCGGATGCTGGGCCGGGCCAGTCGGCTGGATGGACGCACGCGGCGACGGCGAGTGGTGGCTGGGCATTCGCTCCGCCCTCGTCGAGGGCGCCGAGGCACACCTCATCGCTGGGGTCGGGCTGGTCGCCGGCTCCGACCCGGAGGCCGAGCTGGCGGAGACCCAGCTCAAGCTGCAAGCGCTCCTCTCCGCGCTCGTCCGCCCCTGACCAACGCGCTGCCCACGGCCGTTCCTGGACGTCTGGACGGGGAGGACCTGGCTGGCGCCGCGGCGGGGGCACTCCCGGCGCTCGGACCGGGGGGGCT
>JAJYGM010000227.1 GCA_021785095.1 Actinomycetes bacterium | reverse complement strand
GTCGCCGAGCAGCTGCTCGAGCACCGAAGCGAGACGGTCCGACCCCAGCGCCGCGTCGGGGACGATCACGGCGGCTCCGGCGCCGGCGAGGGCGCGGGCATTGGCGCCCTGGTGGTCCCCGGGAGCTCCCGGGAGTGGCACGAGCACGGAGGGGACACCCGCCACCGCGAGCTCGGCGACCGTCCCGGCTCCCGACCGGCACACCATCACGTCGACCGCCTCGTAGAGACGCGCCATGCGATCCTCGAAGGGCACCAGGCGGTACGAGAGCCCGTCGGCACCGTCGGTCAGCGCCCGTGCCGACGCCTCTCGGCAAATCTCGTCGGCGTCGCGCCGGCCCGTGACGTGGTAGAGCGCGAGGTCTGCGCGCCGGCGCCAACGCTCCGCCAGGTCGAGGACCGCCAAGTTCACACGCCGTGCACCCAGAGAGCCGCCCACGACCCCGACAACCCTTCGCTCGGAGGGCACCTCGAGCTCCTCGCGGGCACGCACGACCGCGTGCTCGCTGCGGTCCACCCCGACGATCTCCGGGCGCACGGCCACGCCGGTGACGACCGCCCGCGGCACCCGGGTTCCCGGGAAGGCCACCGCGTGCGCCGCCGCACGTCGCCGAAGAAGCCGATGGACCGCGCCGGGCACCGCGTCGATGGTCACGAGCACGAGCGGCACCCCGAGCACGACCGCGGCGAGGTCCGAAGGGAGGCTCGCGTACCCCCCGACGGAGACCACGACGCGCGGGCGCCGCCGGGCCAGGTCGACGACCTCCCTCGCGGTGGCGGAGGCCAAGCCCACGAGGGCGCCGAGGTTCGCCCACAACGACGCCGCGTCGAGCCGCCGCACGATGCCACGGCCGGGCAGGAGGGTGAAGGGGAACCCGTGGCCGGCGAGGAGCGTCGCCTCCTGGCCGCGGCGTGAGCCCACGAGCTCGATCGTCTCGGGATCGTGACCGAGCGAGCGCAGCGCGCCGGCGATCGCCAGCGCCTCGAACACGTGCCCGCCGGTCCCCCCACCGGCGATCACGGCGAAGGGCCTGCCCGTCATCTCGACCTGAGCTCCGCGAGCGTGGGCAGCTGGCGGGTGCCGACCTGCTCCGACCGGGCGATGTTCACGAGCACGCCGGCGCCAGCCATCGTGACCACGAGCGAGGACCCGCCGTAGGAGACGAACGGCAGCGGGATCCCGGTCACGGGAAGGAGCCCGATCACGGCTCCGACGTTGATGAGCGTCTCGACCGCCAACCACACGACGATCGCCACGCCGAGCAGCCCGCCGAAACGGTCGGGGGCGCGGCTCGCCGCACGCAGCCCGAACCAGCACAGCGCGCCGAGGAGCACGAGGACGAGACCGGTGCCGGCCAGGCCGAGCTCCTGGCCGATCACCGAAAAGATGAAGTCGGAGTGCGGGTTGGGGAGGAAGCCCCACTTCTCGGTCCCGTTGCCGAGCCCGAGCCCGAAGATGTGCCCCGACCCGAGCCCGATCAGCGACTGCACCACCTGGTACCCCGAGCTCGTCGCGTGGGCACCGGGGTTGAAGAACGAGAGCAGCCGCTGCCTCCGGTACGGGTCGACCAGGCTCGCGAGCACGGCCAGGGCGACGACGGCGCCGCCGGCCTTCACCACGGGCCGGAACGAGACGCCCGATGCGAACAGCAGCGACATGCCGATGCAGACGAGCACGACGGTGGTGCCCATGTCCGGCTCCGCCAGCACGAGCCCGCAGGCCGCCGCGACGAGCAGCAGGACCGGCCCGATCACGGTCCGCTCCCCTCCCCCCGCTTCCTCGCGGCGCACCACGAGGTCGGCACCGAAGAAAGCGAGCGCCAGCTTCATGACCTCCGAGGGCTGTACGTCGAACGAGCCGAACCCGATCCATCGGCTCGCCCCTGTCGCTTGGACCGCGAGGTGCGGGACCAGCACGAGCAGGAGTCCGCCGAAGGAGGCGAGAACGAGCAGCCGCGAGAACTTCCTGAGCCAGCGGTAGTCCACGCGGCTCGCCACGACCATGACCACCGTCCCGAGCGCGAGCCACATGCACTGGCGGATCAAGATCGACGATGCCGACCCGTACGTCTCGATCGAGACGACCTCCGACGCAGAGCCCACCATGATCGTCCCGAAGACGCAGAGGACCGCGACGAGCGTCACGAGGATCGTGGAGGTGGGCATCTCGCGCAGGAGCACCACCAATCGTGCCTGGCGCGCCACCGACTTGGTCGCCGTCATGAGGATGTCCCTCTTCTCTTCTCCACGGATGCCGACGCACCATCGTCGCCGACAGGAAGGGCCCTGTGGGGGATCCTGTGCATCAGAGCTTCGCCACGGTGAGGTACACGCCGTAGAAGATGCCGAGCGCGAGCGCGGCGAAGAGCCCCGCGCCGATCCAGAGCCGGACGATGACCGTGGTCTCCGGCCACCCGCTCAGCTCGAAGTGATGGTGGATGGGCGCCATCCGCAGGATCCGCTTGTGGAAGGCCCGGAAGCTCAGCACCTGCGCGATCACCGAGAGCGTCTCGATCACGAAGAGCCCCGCGAGGATCGGCAGCAGCAGGTCGAGGTTCAACAGGAGGCACAGCGCGCCGAGCCCCGAGCCGATCGCGAGCGACCCGGTGTCCCCCATGATGATCTTCGCCGGTGCCGCGTTCCACCACAGAAAGCCGAGGCACGCACCGCCAAGCGCGACGGAGGTGAGTGCGAGGTCGATCGCGTACGCGGGGAGCACGTGGAAGATCGCTTGGTGCCGGAAGATCCAGTACCCGAGGATCGCCAGCACCGCGAAGCTCATCGTGGACGACCCTGCCGCGAGCCCGTCGAGGCCGTCGGTCAGGTTGACCGCGTTGGAGGCGCCGACGAGGACGAAGACGGCGAACGCGACCCAGCCGACCTCGCCGAGCTCGGTCCCTGGCGAAGACATCCGCGTGAATGAGAGGGTCGTCGAGGTGTGCGCCCAGTGGACGGCGAGCTCGGCGAAGAGCACGCCGACCGCCACCTGAGCGCCCAATTTCGCCCGCTTGTTCAGCCCGAGGCTCCGGCGGTTGCGCACCTTGATCCAGTCGTCGAGCGCCCCGATCGCGCCGAAGAGCACGACCGTGACCACCACGAGCACCCCCTCCGCGGAGAACCGCACCGCGTCCCCGACGTGGCCGACGAGGTACCCGCCGACGACCGCTCCCACGATCGCGAGCCCGCCCATCGTCGGCGTTCCCGCCTTGGACGTGTGGGTGGCCGGCCCGTCCTCGCGGATGTGCTGGCCAATGCGCTTGCGCCGCAGCCAGCGCATGAGGACAGGGGTCCCGAGGATCGAGAGCCAGAACGCGGCCGCCCCCGAGGACATGATCGACAGCACCCTCACGCACCCCTGTTCGAAGAGCGATCCGCAGCGAGCGACGCGAGCACCTCGGCCGCCACGGCTCGGTCGTCGAAGGGGAGCCGAAGGTCCCCCACCACCTGCACGGTCTCGTGCCCCTTGCCCGCCACCACCACGACGTCGCCGGGCCGCGCTGACCGGATCGCGCGCTCGACGGCGCGCCGTCGGTCGGGCTCCACGATCGGCTCGGCGAGGGGGACGACGCCGCGCAGCACGTCCTCGATGATGCTGCGGGGGTCCTCGTGGCGCGGGTTGTCAGAGGTGACCACGACCACGTCCGCCCCGGCGGCTGCTGCAGCGCCCATGGCAGGGCGCTTCAAGGCGTCTCGGTCGCCTCCGCAGCCGAAGACGACGACGGTGCGGCCTCCTGCCTCCTCCGCGACTCGCCGAGCTTCGGCGAGCACGACCTCGAGGGCCGCTGGGGTGTGCGCGTAGTCGACGAGCACGGAGAAGCCGAGGCCTCCGGTGTCGACCACCTCCATGCGCCCCGGCAGCGGCGTTGCCGACGAGAGGCCCTCGGCGGCGACCGCGGGCGGCACGCCCAGGACGACCGCTGCTTCCGCCGCGAGCTGCGCGTTCGTGACGTTCACCAGCCCGGTAAGGGGCACGATCACCTGCTCGCCACGCCAGGTGAAGCGCGACCGCCCGACCTCGAGGCGCACGTCTCGCACGTCCGCCCGTCGGACCGCCACGGCCGGCACCCGCGTGCGCTCGAGGAGGCGTTGTCCCCACGCTCCGTCCGCGTCCACGACGGCGGCCCTCGTCCGCTCGGGCTCGAAGAGCATGGCCTTCGCTTCGAAGTACGCCCCCATCGACCCGTGGAAGTCCAGGTGGTCGTGGCTCAGGTTCGTGAACACCGCCACGTCGAAGCGCACGGTGTCGACCCGGGACTGCACGAGCGCGTGGCTCGACACCTCCATCGCCACGGCGGGGCGCACCGTCGCGGCGTGGGCGTCGCGCACGGCTGCGAACGTGCGTTGCAGATCGGTAGACTCCGGGGTCGTCATCGTGCCGGTGAGCGTCCCGATCACCGTGGTCGGGTGCCCGGCGTGCTCGAGCGCCGCGCCGAGGAGATTGGTGACCGTGGTCTTGCCGTTCGTGCCCGTCACGCCCGCGACCAGCAGCGACGCGGCCGGGTGCTTGTAGAGAGCGGCGGCGAGACGCGCCATCGCCGGGCGCCCGGCGCCCGGCGCGACCCGGACCTGGGCCACGTGGCCTGGGAGCGGTCCCACGTCGCGCTCCGCGACGATCCCCACTGCCCCTCTCTCGACAGCCTCGAGGGCATGGTCGTGGCCGTCGGCCTGCCTGCCGACGAGGCAGCAGAAGAGGGTTCCGGGCACCACGCGCCGGCTGTCGTGCTCGACCTGGGTCACGTCGACGCGACCGGGATCACCCGACGTCCCGAGCACGTCGATGTCGTCGAGGAGGAGGGTCATGAGCACGGAAGGCTTCCGGGGAGCGCAGGCACGGACCATCCGTGAGCCGAGGCCCTCGCGGATGGTAGCCGCGTCACGTCGCTTGCCGGACCAGCGCTGTGAGTGTCGTAGGCGCTGTCGCCTGCGGCTTGCCGCCGAGCCCCGGCGTGGCTGGCACGTCGTAGCGGTGCAGTGCGTACGCCATGACCTTGGAGAACACCGGCGCCGCGACGGCCCCTCCGTAGATAGGCGTGGGTCGGTTCAGCTCGACGATCGCGCTGAGCACCGGATGGTTGGCCGGTGCGAACCCGACGAACGTCGCGTCGAATGCCCCTGTGATGTACCCGGCGGTGCCGTTGTCCGCGGGGATCTGGGCGGTCCCGGTCTTGCCGGCGACGAGGTAGCCGGGCACCGCCGAGGCAACGCCGGTGCCGTTGTTGACCACCTGCTCGAACATCGGCACGAGCTCTTTGGCGACCGCTGCGGGCATGACCCGGTGGGCGGGGGAAGGCGGCGTCGGGTGCACGGCTCCGCCAGCGCTCAACGTCGCGCGCACGAGCTTCGGGACGATGTAGACCCCGCCATTGGCGAGCGCGTTGTACGCGTCGAGCACCTGCATCGCGCTGACCGCGTCCACCTGGCCGATGGGGAGCGACACCCAGTCGGTCGCGGCCCATTGCGCCGGGGTCACGATCAGACCGGGCGAGTCCCCGGGGAAGTGCAGCCCGGTCGGCTTGCCGAAGCCCAGCCTGCGCACCTGCGCGAGCAGGCGTGTCTCGCCGAGCTTCTGGGTGATGAACGAGGTCCCGATGTTCGAGGACTGCGCCAGGATCTGCGTCGCGGTCATCGGCTGGGTGGGATGCGGTGTCGCGTCGTGGAACAGGTAGCCGTCGATCGTGCGCTGGTCGGGGACCGTGAACGTCGTCTGGGGCGTGATCACCCCCGCGGCGAGCGCTGCCGAGAAG
>JAJYGM010000481.1 GCA_021785095.1 Actinomycetes bacterium | reverse complement strand
CGCAGGACCTCCTGGACGCGGGCCTCGCCAGCCCCCGCCAGCGCGGCGGCGGCGTGTACGACCGCTTCCGCGAGCGCGTGATCTTCCCGATCCGCGACCAGAACGGGCACGCCGTCGGCCTCGGCGGACGGATCCTGGGCAAGGAGGGGACGGACGAGGACGGCCGCGACCACGGCCCGAAGTACCTCAACTCGCCGGCGACCCCGCTGTTCGACAAGAGCCGCACGCTGTACCTCATCGACCGCGCCAAGTCGGCCATCCGGAAGACCGGCCAGGCCGTGATCGTCGAGGGCTACACCGATGCGCTGATGGCCCACCAGGGCGGCTTCGAGAACGTCGTCGCCAGCCTGGGCACCGCGCTCACGCCGGGCCAGGTGGCGCTGATCACGCGGTACGCCAAGCGG
Organism: Actinomycetes bacterium; assembly: GCA_021785095.1. Next base: position 5,388 of record JAJYGM010000481.1, on the reverse strand, counting down.
ATCGCGCTCGCGTACGACGTCGACGCCGCGGGCGAGAAGGCGGGCACCTTCGGCGCGACGGCGCTCGAGGAAGTGATCCGGCAGTTGGCGCGCGATGACAGCGGCGTCGAGCTCGACGACGTGCGCGTGGTCCGGCTGCCCGAGGGCAAGGACCCCGACGAGGTGGTCCGCGACGAGCCCGACCGCTGGCGCGAGGAGGTGCGGACCGCCCGCCCGATCGTCGACCACCTGATCGACGTCCACGCGCGCGCCCACGACCTGCGCACGCCCGGTGGCCAGGCCCGCTTCGTCGACGCGGTGCTGCCGATCATCCGCAACCTGCCCAACCCGGTCATGCGCGATGCCTACCTCGCCCGGGTCCGCCAGGCCAGCGGGGTAGAGGAGCGGACCCTGCTCGAGGCGATGCACCGCCGCACGGACCGCGACGGCGGCCGACAGGATGGCCACGACGGCCGGGACCGGTTCAGCGCCGAGGCCGTCACCGGCGCCGCCGACGCGCTGCCGGTCAAGGACATCCTGCGCGGGGTGTCGCCCACCGAGCAGCGCCTGCTCCGCCTGGTCCTGCTCGTCCCCGAGGCGCACGACCAGCTGCTCGACGGCCTCGGTCCGGACCGCCTCCCGTCCCAGGTCGCCCGCGAGCTCTTCCGCGCGGTCGTCGAGTCGCGCGCCCCGGACGACCACGGGGTGCGGCCGCCCTGGTCCCTCTCGAAGGTGCTCGAGGGCACGGACCCGGAGAGCCGCGCTCTGGGCCAGGCGCTCGTGTCGCGCGAGGGCCCCGACCCGCGCGACCTCACGGACCGCTCCCTCGCCTACGAGGTGGAGCGCCTGATCCTCGAGCTCGAGGATGCCGAGTGGCACGAGCGCTCGGCGTTCAACCACGACGCAACCGCCGAGGCCGAGCGGGAGGGCGACCGCGAGGTCGTCGACCGCCTCCTCCTCGAGCGACGCACGCTCAACGAGCAGCGCCGGTCGCTCGACCGACGACGCAACGACACCCGCCTCCTGGGCCGAGCGGAGGTGCCCGCCCACTGAGGAGCACCTGCGCCCGCGCCAACGCCGTTCCGTCTCATCCCCGAGCGAACCCAGCGGCCCTTGCGTCCCCACAGCGATACATCCGGAGGTCCCGCGGCCATGACCGATCCCCTGGACAGGCAGCTCGTCGAGGCCGTGCTCACCGCCCGCCCCCGGCGGACGAAGCGCGAGACCGAGGAGGTCAAGCTGGCCTCGGCACGGCCGCGCAAGGGTGCCGTCGCGGACGTCGAGGCCGACGGCGCGGCGGACGGCGAGGAGCCCGACATGGAGCTCGACGTGGACCTCGACCCGGACGCCGAACCGGACGTGGAGCTCCTGAGCGCCGGGGTCGACGAGTCGGGCACCGCGGAGCTCTCGATCGAGCTGGTGGGCGAGGTGGCACTCGAGGGCGTCCCCGTGCCCGCTGGCCTTGACGTGCCGTCGGGGCTGTCGGCGTCCGAGGTGGAGGAGCCCTCAGCGGAGGAGCTCGAGGCGCTCAACGCCGACATGATCGGGATCGACGACCCGGTCCGGATGTACCTCAAGGAGATCGGCAAGGTCGCCCTGCTCACGGCCGAGGAGGAGGTCGTCCTCGCCAAGGCCATCGAGCTGGGCGAGCAGGTCATCGTCGAGCCCTGGAAGGCCGTCGTCTCGCTCCACGAGTGGACGCTCCACGAGACCGAGCGCAAGACCCGGACCGCCAAGCCGCAGCACCGACTGCCGTTCGGCCCCGAGACCCACCGCATGGTGGCCGACGGGATCGCCGCGTCCGAGGCCGCGGACCTGCTCGTCCTGCCGCCCGACTTCCACCTCATCAAGGCGGGCAAGGAAGCGCTGTCCGACGGGACGCAGGCCCTGCTCAAGGAGGCGCGGGCGCTCGTCAACACGTACACCAACGCCCCCACTGCCGAGCACTTCGTCGCGCTGCTCGACTGGTCGTTCCACTCGGTCCACAACGGCGACCTCGACTCGCGCGACAACGTCGGCCTGCGCGCCATCTACAACTGGAGCCGCGACGACGTCGCCTTCCCGGCGCTCCAGCGCTGGATCGAGGCGGGCAACGACGCCGACCTGCTCAAGCGCATGGGCTTCGATCCCGAGGTCCCGCCGCAGACCAAGATGCGCGACCGCAAAGGCGAGGTGGTCAAGATCGGGCGCGACGCGCGCGAGCAGCTCACCTCGGCCAACCTGCGTCTGGTCGTCTCGATCGCCAAGAAGTACATCGGGCGCGGGATGTCCTTCCTGGACCTCATCCAGGAGGGCAACATCGGCCTGATCCGCGCGGTCGAGAAGTTCGACTTCGAGAAGGGCTTCAAGTTCTCGACCTATGCCACCTGGTGGATCCGCCAGGCGATCACCCGCGCGATCGCCGACCAGGCCCGCACCATCCGCATCCCGGTCCACATGGTGGAGACCATCAACCGGCTGATCCGCGTCTCGCGCCAGCTGCTCCAGGACCTCGGGCGCGAGCCCACGGTCGAGGAGATCGCGATGGCGATGACGCTGGGCTCGGAGAACGCCAACAAGATCTTCGGGGCGGTCGGCGGGCGCGACAACATCCTCTCGTTCGAGATCCGGGGCGACAAGGTGCCCACCCTGCGCCTGGGGCTCGGCGACCCGTCGCTGGTGTCGATGGAGGAGCTCGACGAAGAGGGCTTCGTGACCCAGCAGCACGGCCGGGAGCTCGACATCGAGCTGCCCAAGAAGAAGGAGCGGGAGTCCGAGCAGGTCGTGGTGGTCACGCCCGAGAAGGTCCGCGAGATCATCAAGGTCAGCCAGGAGCCGGTCTCGCTCGAGACGCCGATCGGCGAGGAGGAGGACTCGCACCTCGGCGACTTCATCGAGGACCGCGGGGCGCTCGCCCCGGCCGAGGCGGCGTCGCACCAGCTGCTCAAGGAGCAGGTGGAGGCCGTGCTCGACTCGCTCACCGGGCGCGAGCGGCGCGTGCTCCAGCTCCGGTTCGGGCTCGAGGACGGGCGTGCCCGGACCCTCGAGGAGGTGGGCAAGGAGTTCAACGTCACCCGCGAGCGGATCCGCCAGATCGAGGCCAAGGCGCTGCGCAAGCTCCGCCACCCGTCCCGCAGCCGAAAGCTCAAGGACTACCTGGAGTAGGGGCACACAACCGGGTCAAACCGCGCTCGGTTGGACGGATCTGCGGGCAGGGCGCATGCTGGCGCTTCTGGATGAGGCGCGAGCCGACGCCCATCCCGTGGGCGTCCCGCCGGGCGGCTTCAACCGCCGACTCTCCTCACGCAGTGGCGGCACACATCGCGCAGCCGCGCAAGGAGGTCGGCCATGTCCTTCTCGGCAAGCCCCGATCTGTCAGACCCGGGCCCCCGGGGGCCCTCCGAGCACAACGCCGTCGCGGCACGGCAGGTCCGGATCCTCGTCGTGGACGACCACGAGGTGGTCCGGCGCGGCCTGGTCGCGTTCCTCGATCGGAGGGAGCAGTTCCAGGTCGTTGCCGAGGCGGGGACCTGCGCCGAGGCCATCGCGCAGGCGCGGCGGTTCCGGCCCGATCTCGCGCTGCTCGACATCTCGCTCCCCGACGGCCCCGGGACGGTGGCCTGCCGCTCCCTGCTCGACGAGTTCCCTGACCTGCTCGTCGTGTTCCTCACGAGCTCGCCCGACGAGGTGGACGTGTTCGCCGCCATCACCGCCGGCGCCCGCGGCTATGTCCTCAAGCAGACCCGGTCGGCTGCGCTGGTGCGGACGATCGAGGCGGTCGCGCGCGGCGAGTCCCTGTTCGACGCGGCCGTGACCGGCATGGTGCTCGATCGCGTGCGGCGCATCGCGACCGGGGGGCACCCGGACGACCTGGCCGGCCTCACCGCGCGCGAGCTCGAGATCGTGCCGCTGATCGCCGCCGGGCAGACGAACAAGGAGATCGCCGCCGAGGTGTTCCTCTCGGACAGGACCGTGAAGAACTACGTGAGCTCGATCCTGGCCAAGCTCGGGCTGAACCATCGCGCCCAGGTGCCCGGCTACATCGCCACCCACGACGTCGGCCGGCTGGGGCCGGACCGGGGGACGGCCAGGCGCTGATCGCGACCGCTCTGCGGCCCGGCGCACGGGCGGCACCGCTGGCGAGACGTGCCAGTTGCGCGCGACGGCCCCGGCGGGAGGGGGGTCCACGCCGGGGCGCAGCCAGCGCAGGCGACCGGTGCGCCCGTCGGCTAGGACCAGCAGGACCAACAGGGGAGGGGCAGGCGGCCGCCAGCGCGTCGTGGTCGGGGCCAGAGCCTGCGACTGCACCAGACCCCACCCCTCGGCCCCGCACACGACTGGTCCTGGTACCGGGACCCTGACCATCAAACCCCAACCGCCCCGGACCGTCGGGCGGTCGCCTCGGGGGCCCTCGCAGCCGAGTCTTCGGATGTACGCAGACCTGCCCCTGCGACGCGCCCTGAAGGTGCCGACATCCGATGGTCAAGACCCTGCAGCTCCTGCTCGCGAGCGCGCTCGCCCTGCTGATCGCCGCTCCCGCCGCTGTTGCCGGTTCAACCTCCCAGCTGATCACCCTGACTGGCACGCTCAACTCGGTCCACGAGGATGCGCCGGGCCTGACCCGAGAAACGGACCAGTTCTTCCTGACCTCGAGCGGCGTCCGGTATGAGCTGCGGTTCGGCGATGGCGGCCCCGACGGCCAGAACGGCGCCCAGGTCACGGTCACGGGTCGCCTCACGGGCCACACGCTCCAGGTGGCCGCCTCCCGCGGCAGCAGCTTCCGGATCCGCCAGCAGGCGCCCGTCTCCGCCGTCACGAGCGGATCGACAACGACGAGCGGCACCACCACCAGCGGGACGCGCACGGCTACGCAGACGGCGCTCGCCGCCGGCGCGGCGCCCACCGCCTCGATCGCCGCGGTGCTGGCGAACCTCTCCGACCTCGGCACGCAGCCGTTCACCTCCACGCAGGTCGCCTCGGCGCTCTACGGCTCGACGGGCAGCGTGAAGGCGTTCTTCGAGGAGGAGTCGAAGGGCCGGATGGCGGTCAGCGGCAAGGTGTTCGGCTGGTACCCGATCGCCGCGACCTCGACGGGCTGCAACTGGTCGGACTGGGTCACCCTCGCCACGGCGGCCGCCAATGCCGCGGGAGCGAACCTCTCCTCCTACACCAACGTCGTCTACATCTTCCCGTACACCTCGCAGTGCCAGTTCGCGGGGCTCGGCTACGTGCCGGGCACGGTGTCGGTCCTCAACGGCACGATCTCGGTGCAGGTGATGACCCACGAGCTGGGCCACAACTTCGGCCTCGGCCACGCCAACGGGCTCAACTGCACGGTCAACGGGACCCGCGTCGCCATCTCCACCGCCGCCAACTGCACCGACGCCGCCTATGTCGACCCGTTCAGCACGATGGGCAACAACGCCCTGC
>JAJYGM010000367.1 GCA_021785095.1 Actinomycetes bacterium | reverse complement strand
GTGGCCCGGGCGATGAAAGGGAGGTACGTGAGCGAGAACCCCTCCTCGCTCTTGAACCGCGCGCGCCACGCACTGCGTACACGGTCCACGTTCTCGAAGTCGACTTCGTACGCGATGTACGCGTGCGGCGAGGTCGCCTTCGAGCGGACCATGTGCTCTGCGGTCCGCCGGCGCATGTTCGAGAACGGCACGACCCGGTCTGCCTCCCCCCGAAAGGCCGCGGCGGCGGCGCGAACCGGGGCGGGAGAGGCGGCTGCGCGAGACGGGGCCGGGAGCTCCGCGGGCGTGGCGGGGGCGAGCGGCGCCGATGGGGCCGGGGGGACCGCGGGCGTGGAAGGAGCGAGCGGCACCGACGGGGCAGGGGCGAAAGCGACCGCAGGCTGGGTCACCGCAGCGGCGGGTCCGGTCGGGCCCGGCGCCTTCGCGGGAGGCGAACCGGCGCTGGGCCCGCGGCGGGCGTCGATCAGCGCGAGGACGTCCTCGCGCGTGATCCGACCACCGAGACCGGTGCCGGCGACCTCCGACGGTGAGATGTCGTGCTCGGTGAGCAGCCTGCGCACGACAGGAGAGAGCAGCATGCCCTCGCCGTCGAAGGCTCGGGCCGCTCCGTCACCATCACGGGGAGCTGGCCGGGTCTGCGCGCCGGGCGCCGGATCTGAAGGTGAGGCGGGCACCGCCGCGAAGCTCGGCACGTACCCCGGCGGGGGCGGGGGCGGTGGCGGGGGGACCGGGGCGGCGGGAGCGGCCACCGGAACCGGTGGCGCGGCTGCCGGTGGCGCGGCTGCCGGTGGCGCGGCTGCCGGTGGCTCGGCTGCCGGTGGGGGCGGCGGAGCCGGGGGCACGGGCTCGGAAGCCGCGGGCGCCGGGCGGGCGGGCGTCGCCTGCGAGGGTCCGTCGGTAGCCGGCGCCTCCTTCAAGGCGAGCTCGGTACCGCCTGCCGCACCGGTGCCGGCCGGGCCGTCGGCGATGACGGCGAGACGGGCACCAACCGCGACGGTCTCGCCCTCTGGGACGAGGATCTCCGAGAGCACGCCGGCCGCGGGGGCGGGGACCTCGGAGTCGACCTTGTCCGTCGAGACCTCGAACAGCGGCTCGTCGCGTTCGACCTGCTCGCCCACGGACTTCATCCAGCGGGTGATCGTCCCCTCGGTGACCGTTTCGCCCAGCTGCGGCATCGTGACGTCAGCCAACGTGCAATCCCCTTCCCGTCAACGCGATCACCGTCTCCCCGAAGGCCTCGGAAAGTGAGGGGTGCGGCTGGATGAACTGCGCGACCTCTGTGGGGGTCGCCTCCCAGTTGACTGCGAGGTACCCCGCGCCGAGCAGCTCCGTCACCCACGGACCCATCATGTGGACGCCGAGGATCCGACCAGCGGAGCCGTCGGGAAGCCGTTCGGCGACGACCTTCACGAGTCCGTCGGTCTCCCCGATGATACGTGCGCGGCTGTTCCCTCCGAACGGGTCCTTCTTCACCACGACGGGGATCCCGCGCTCTCGTGCCTGGGACTCGGTGAGCCCGGCGAACGCGACCTCGGGGTGACAGTAGATGGCCCACGGCACGCGCTCGTAGTCGACTGGGACCATGGGCTCACCGAGGACGCCCTTCACGACGAGGACCGCCTCCGCGAAGGCGACGTGCGCGAGCTGCGGCGTGCCGGCGCACACGTCGCCGACGGCCCAGACGTTCTGCTCGTGGGTCTGCATCAGGTGGTTCACCACCACGAACCCGCGGTCGTCGAGCTGCACGCCGGTCCCCTCCGACAAGAGGCCCTCGGTGCGCGGACGCCTCCCGACCGAGACGACCACCGTCTCGACCTCCACCTCCTTGCCGTCGCCCAGGTGGACCACGGTGCGGGAGCCGTCGGGGGTGGGCGTGTGTCCCTTCACCTGCGCACCCGTGACGATGTCGATGCCCCTCTTCGTGAACGACCGCGACAACGCAGCGGAGATGTCTCCGTCGCATCCAGCGATGATCGAGTCGAGGGCCTCGAGGATCGTCACACGGGCACCGAGATCCGAGAGGAGCGACGCGAACTCGCAGCCGATCGCGCCGCCGCCGACGACGGCCACCGACGCCGGCACGCGCTCGAGCTGGAGGAACTCGTCGGAGGTCATCACGTAGCGGCCGTCGACGTCGAGACCGGGCAGGGTGCGGGGAACCGATCCTGCAGCGAGGACGACGTGGCGGCCGGCGATCTCGGTCCCCGCGTCGGGGCCGTCGACGACCCGGACACGCCGTCCGGGAAGGAGCGTCCCGGTTCCCGACAGGACGGTCACCTTCCGCCCTCGCAACAGGCCGCTCAGCCCGCGGTAGAGCTGGTCCACCACCGCGACCTTCCGACGCTGGTTGACCGCGAAATCGACCGTCGGCTCGCTGGTCGAGATGCCGAACTCCGCCGCCCCGCGCACCGTCCGGTACACGGCGGCGGTCTCGAGGAACTCCTTGGCGGGTACGCAGCCGCGGTGCAGGCAGGTGCCGCCGACCTTTGTGAGCTCGACGATGGCGATCCGAAGGCCCGCAGAGGCGCCGTAGAGGGCGGCCGCGTAGCCACCCGGGCCACCGCCGATCACCACCACGTCGTAGTCCACCAGGCCTCCTCCGACCGTTTCGCGCAGGTGCGCGGACCACCAAGACACTACTAAGCGTCAGGCGCGAAGCCCGTCGAGCACCCGGCGCAACCTGCGGCCCACGACACCCGCGCGGGCACCCACCAGCGAACGGGCGGCTCGGTAGGCCTCGGAGGCCGCACTCAGCTCGTCGTCTTCCGCCGCGCTGAGCTCGATGTCCGCAGACGCGGCATTCTCCTCCGCCTGCTCGACCGACGACGCGCCCGGGATCACCACCACGTTCGGGCGCCGGACGAGCCAGGCGAGCGCAACCTGCGCGGGGGTCGCTCCGTGCGCGTCCGCGATCGCTCGCAACGCGTCGAGGAGAGGGACGGCAGCCTCGAGGTTCTGCGGCCGGAACGGGCTGGTCCTCGACCGAAGCCCGGTCGGGCGGCGGTCGGCGCCGTAGCCTCCCGAGAGGAGGCCCTGCGCGAGCGGGCTGTAGGCGATGAGCACGCGGCCGTGCGCCTGGGCCCAGGGCAAGAGCTCGCGCTCGGGCGCCCGGTCGACGAGGCTGTAGCGGACCTGGTTCGAGAGGACCGGGCGGCCCAGGAGCCGCTCGAGCTCCTGCCAGCGGGCGAGCGGGTAGTTGCTCACCCCGACGTGGCGCGTGACGCCGTCGTCGAGCAGCTTCGCCAGCGCGTCGGCGACCTGACGCTGGGGCACGACCGGGTTCGGCCAGTGGAGCTGGTAGAGGTCCACGTGGTCGGTGCGGAGACGACGGCAGCTTCCCCGCGCCCGGCGACGGACGATCGGTTCGAGCGGGAGGACCGGGAAGACCTTCGTCGCGAGGAACGCCTCGTCGCGTCGCGGCGCGAGCGCGGCGCCGACGATGCGCTCGGACCGGCCGAACGCGTAGATCTCCGCGGTGTCGATCACGTCGACCCCGAGATCGAGGGACCGTTCGACGATGCGCGGGGCGACGTCTTCGGCGTAGCCCTCGCCGTAGCCCCACTGGCCGGACCCGAACTGCCAGGTGCCCAAGCCAACCGGGAAGAGGCGAACCCCTTCGGCCTCGACGAGGCGCACGCCCGCCTACTTCGGCGGCATCCTGATGCCGCCGTCGAGGCGGATGACCTCGGCGTTCAGGTAGCTGTTCCGGGCGATGTGGACGACGAGCTGGCCGTAGCGCGTCGGGTCGCCCAGCACCTTCGGGAAGAGCACCGACGCCCCCAGCGCGTGGAGCGCCTCATCGGAGAGCATGCCGAGGAGGGGCGTGTCGAACAGCCCCGGCGCGATCGCCATCACCCGGACGCCGACGACCGAGAGGTCGCGGGCCGCAGGGAGCGTCATGCCGACGATCGCACCCTTGGACGCGGAGTACGCGAGCTGGCCGATCTGCCCGTCGTACGCGGCCACCGACGCGGTGTTCACGATGACGCCGCGTTCTGTGTGCTCGAGCGGCTCGGTCTTGGCAATGGCGGCGGCGGCCTTCGACATCACGTTGAAGGTCCCGAACACGTTGACCCGTTGGACCGCCTCGAACGGCTCGAGCGGGTGGGGCGCACCCTGGCGGTCGATCATCCGGCCGACCCACCCGATCCCCGCGCAGTTCACCGTGATCCTCAGGGTGCCGCTCGACGCCACCTGGTCCACCGCGCGTTGGCAGTGGCCCGGTTCGGTGACGTCCCCCACGACGTAGTCGCCGCCGACCTCTCCGGCGACGGACTTCGCCCCGTCTTCGTTCAGGTCGAAGACGGTGACGCGCACGCCCTCCGCGGCGAGCGCCCTGGCCGTCGCGGCGCCGAGGCCGGACGCGCCTCCGGTGACGAGTGCTGAGGATCCTTTGAGCTCCATACTGGCGATGGTAGGTGGGGAGGCGGGGGGTCGGCCAGACGGCGCCCGCCCCCGGCGGTCCGCAAGCTCCGTGAGCTCGAGCGGCAACCTCAGAACGAGCCAGAGACCGAGCCCGGGAGCGAGCCCGCGCTCCCGACGCCCCTCGAGGCGGCGGTGCTCGCCAGCTCGTCGGCGAGGTCGTTGCACCGGTCGCCCGAGTGGCCCTTCACCCATTCGAAGCGCACGGGCACCGCGGCGTCGAGCGCAAGGGCGAGCAGCGGCTCCCACAGATCGCGGTTCGCCACCGGTCTGCCCTGCGAGTTGCGCCAGCTCCTCCGGCGCCAGCCGGCCCACCAGCGCTGCGCGAAGCAGTTCACCACGTACGTCGAGTCGCTCCGTACGAGGATCCCGTCGGCGCCCGCGACCGGTCCGAGCGATTCGAGCGCCCGGAGCGCGGCGGTGATCTCCATCCGCTGGTTGGTGGTGCGCGGGTCTGCGCCGCTCTCGAACCTCCCCCCGGGTACGAGCCATGCCCAGCCGCCGGGCCCGGGGTTCCCCAGGCACGAGCCGTCCGTGTACACCGTGACCACGCAGGGTGTCTACACCCTGGCTCCGACGCTTGACGCCGCCCGCAGGACGGTACCGTGGTGTCGTGCTCTTCGACGGGGTGTCCCACCAGGTCCCGGACATCGACCCGCGCGAGACGGCCGAGTGGCTCGACTCCTTCGACGCAGTGGTCGGCGCCCGGGGCCGGCCGCGGGCGCGGTTCCTGCTCATGAAGCTCCTCGAGCGCGCGAGGACCCTCCAGGTCGACTTCCCGGCGACGGTGTCCTCGCCGTACGTGAACACGATCCCGGCGGACGAGGAGCCGTGGTTCCCCGGCAACGAGTACCTGGAACGCCGCATCCGCGCCTACATCCGCTGGAACGCCGCCGCGATGGTCGTGCGGGCGAACATGCGCACCGACGGCATCGGCGGGCACCTGTCCACCTACGCGAGCTCCGCCTCCTTGTACGAGGTCGGCTTCAACCACTTCTTCCGGGGCAAGGACGACGGCGGCGCAGGCGACCAGGTCTTCGTCCAGGGCCACGCCTCGCCCGGAATCTACGCGCGGGCGTTCGTCGAAGGGCGCCTCACCGAGGGCGACCTCGACAACTTCCGCCACGAGGTCGGCGGCGGGCTGCCGAGCTACCCCCACCCCCGGTCGCTGCCGGACTTCTGGGAGTTCCCGACCGTGTCGATGGGCCTCGGCCCCATCACCGCCGTCTACCAGGCGCACGTGAACCGCTACCTCCACCACCGCCAGCTCGTCGACACGAGCACGAGCAAGGTCTGGTGCTTCGTCGGCGACGGCGAGATGGACGAGCCCGAGTCGATCGGCGCCCTCGGCGTCGCAGGGCGCGAGCACCTCGACAAC
>JAJYGM010000078.1 GCA_021785095.1 Actinomycetes bacterium | reverse complement strand
CTTGAACAGGCGGATCGCCTTCCGGAGGTTCCCGTTCGTCCTGCCGTCTTGGTGGCGAATCCAGGCGGTGAATCCGTCCGGGTCGGTGGGCTCGAAGTGGTTCTCGGCCCGGTTCACGATGACCTTCCGCTCGAGGGGGAAGAAACCGCGAACCAGGTAGGGCACGATGTCTACGTGGCACTGGTTCGCGTAGTGGATCCGCACGCACCGGTTCTTTCGCTCGGTAAGGTCCCTGTACCTGCCTGAGCGACCAAATGCCCGGTGGACTTCGTCGATGTACCGCCGGGGTTCGCGGGACCAGTCCCTGACATCGCGGAGTTGAAGAAGGATGTCGGCGTCGAACTCGTCGTTCGGAACCGGCTTGATGATGGTCCGGTGTGCCCAGGAGCCCTGGGGGACGTGGGTCACGATCAGGGCGCCGAGGGTCGCGTCCCCTCGGAGGTAGCGCATGATCGCGCCGACCCGTGAGTCGAGGTCATCGAGGCGAGACTGGTCAAGGTCCACGGTATTCACCAGAAGACGGTTGAACCGTTCGACGTGCCTCATGCTCCGCCTGCTTCCTCAGATAACCGGAGGAAGGCGCACTTCCTCGGTATCTTGTACCGCACTTGGTACACTTGTACCACTATGGCCATCGAGCGGAGCCCAGGGAGCCCGGTCACCCTGGCCGGACCGACGCCGCAGGAGCCCGAGGTGGATGGACGACGTCGGTTCCAGGTGTTGGCTCTCGACGGGGGCGGAGTTCGGGGGATCTTCACGGCGGCCCTGCTCGCTGGGTTCGAAGACGATATCGAAGGGTCCGTCCTCGGTCACTTCGATCTTGTGGTGGGAACGTCCACGGGAGGGATCATCGCCCTCGGTCTCGGCGCAGGGCTGAGCCCTCGGGACATCCTCGAGTTCTACATCTCAGAGAAGGACCGCATCTTCGCCAACCGGCTCGGCTGGCGAACTCTCCGCCAGCTGTTCGTCGCCAAGCACCGGTCAGGCCGTCTTGAGGCTGCTGTGCGGCGCATCTTCCGGACGACGCTTCTCGGCGAAAGCAAGGTGCCGCTCGTGATCCCGGCGTACAACCTGGGCGAGAACGACGTGTACCTGTTCAAAACGCCGCACCACCCCCGGCTGAAGCGGGACCACAAGGTGCCGATGTGGGCCGTGGCCATGGCGACATGTGCCGCGCCGACGTTCTTCCCGTCGTTCCGACTGCCTGCCGATCAGGTGCGCCTGGTGGACGGAGGCGTGTGGGCGAACAACCCGGCGATGGTCGGTGTCACCGAGGCGGTGAGCATGTTCGGCCAGCGCCTGGAGGATGTGCGCGTACTTAGCCTCGGGACGACTTCGAGCGTACGGACGCGGCCGAGTCGGCTCGACAACGGTGGGCTGATCCGGTGGGCTCGCGGTCCGAACGTGATCGACGTCTTGCTCAACGGGCAGAGCGCTGGCGCCTTCGCTCAGGTGCAGCACCTGATCGGTCCCGAGAACGCGTACCGACTCAATCCTCCCGCTCCCGACGAGCTGGCCAAGCTGGATGCGTGCGACGCGAGGGAGCTCATCGCCAAGGCATCGCACCACAGCCGCGTGTTCTGCCCCACCTTCGAGAAGGTGTTCGGCTCCCACGTCCCCGCTCCATACGTGCCGCTCCATGGCCCCAAGGCAAAGGAAGGTGCCCATGCTCACGACTGACCGCGACGAACTGCTCGACCAACTCCTCAGCACGTCGATCGCCGAGTTCGACATCCCCGACGACGTATACGAGCGTGCGGTCGCCCGCTACGAGCACGTAGGAGCGTGGCTCTCCGACTACTGGGCCGAGTCGCCCTCGGACGGGGTGGTGTACCCGCAGGGCTCCTTCCGGCTCGGCACGGTTGTCCAGCCGATCAACCCGCGTGACGAGTACGACATCGACCTCGTGTGCCGCCGGGACATCGCTAAGGAGTCCACGACCCAGGCGGCGCTGAAGCTCGACGTCGGCAAGGGGCTCAACCTCTACGTCGCGAGCGGACCGGACGGCAGCCCGACGAGGAGCGAGGGCAAGCGGTGCTGGACGTTGGACTACCCGCTCGAGCCGTTCCACATGGACATACTGCCGGCGCTCCCCGATGCCGAGGGCGTGCCGAACGCGATCCTGCTCACCGACAAGGACCTGCGGGCGTGGCAGCACTCGAACCCAATCGACTACGCGTCGTGGTTCCACGGGAGGATGCGGCAGGAGTTCATCCAGCTCCGCGAGGCCATCGCCAAGCGGATGGACGTTGCCGACGTCCCCGCCTGGCGGGTCAAGACGACATTGCAGCGGACGGTGCAGGCCCTCAAGCGTCACCGGGATCAGTTCTTCGCGGAGACACCAAAGGATCGCCCAGCGTCGATCATCATCACCACGCTCGCGGCCACAGCCTACACGGGCGGCGGGGCCCTGTACGAAGTGCTGGTCGACGTAACGGGGAAGATGCCCGACCTCGTGGAGCGGCGGAGCGGTGTCTCGTGGGTCGCGAACCCGGTGCAGCCGGAGGAGAACTTCGCTGATCGGTGGCGGACGCACCCAGGCAGTGACGGGCGCTTCTTCGAGTGGATGGAGCAGGTGCACACGGACTTCGCCGGGTATGGCGTCGAGCTCGGCGTGGACCGAGTGCTCGAGAAGATCGCGCGGGCCTTCGGAGAGGGCCCCGCGAGGCGCGCCGGCGAGGCTGCTGGCTCTGGCATCTCGCGGGCCCGCGAGGCCGGGTTGCTCGGCATGGGCGCCGGCATCGGGCTGCTCGGTGCGCCGGTGCGCCGGCCGGTCCCGCAGCACACCTTCCACGGCGATGCGCAAGCGCGCCGCGACTCGTAGCCTGGCGCAGCAGGCGTTTGCCCTGCGAAGTCGGTTCCCGAACGAGAGGGTGGATCTTGCTGCGGCGCGACTCGTTTGGAGGGGCACGATCCAGCCGACACCGTTGAGCCGCGCGTACAGGGTCCAGGTGACGCACAGGACTGGACGGGTCCCCGAGGTGAGGGTGTTGGACGCGCTTGATGGACGTCCTGATGAGGCGTTGCCGCACGTGTACCGTGATGGAACGCTGTGTCTCCACTTGCCAGGTGAGTGGACCTCCGACATGCTCATCGTCGACACCACGCTTCCGTGGGCCGCGGAGTGGCTAATCAACTACGAGATCTGGAAAGCCACAGGCGACTGGCACGGGGGAGGCCAGTGGCCGCCGGTCCGGCGGCCGGATGCGCCTCCGGAACCCAGCAGCCCAGGCGAGGCGAAATCCCCCGTGGACCCCATGTCTGAGGGAAGATAGGAGCCCGACATGCCGTACGACGCGCTACGACGCGGCCATGCCTGAGCCGGACATCTCCAACCTCGGGGCGATCCTCAAGGCCCGACGCCGCGAGAAGCGCCTGAGCTTGCGGGACCTGGCGGATCAGACGGGTGTTTCCTTGAACACTCTCTCGCGAGTCGAACGTGGGCATGTCCCGGACCTCAAGAACTTCCAGCGGATCGTCGACTGGCTGGAGTTGCCCGCAGAGCATTTCCTGGAACCGGCAGGTGAAGCTTCGACGCCAGAGGTCATCGCGCGGCATCTCCGCTCGGATCAACGCCTCTCCAAGGAAGCCGCGGCGAAGATCGTCGAGCTCGTCGAGGACATGTATCACAAGCTCATCGGCGAGCAGCCCACACTCTCTTTGCATCTTCGATCCGCAAAGACCTTCACGCCCGCAGTCAGCGCGCTGCTTGGGGAGGTTCTTGGCGAGATGCAGTCCAACCTCCAAGCCTCGCTCAGTGAGTAGCGATGCGCAGGGGGTTCAAGGCGGAGGCGGAACGGCTGGCGCAGAACATCCGGCGCGCGATGGGAAAACGCCAAGCCGACCCGCTCGATGCCCTTGAATTAGCGGAGCACGTTGGTGCTGAGGTGCGGAGTGCGGACGCACTGACGAGCCTCGCGAAGCTCCAGACGCTGGAGGAGTTGCAGCCGGGAGCCTTCTCAGCGTGCACGTTCACCGTTGGGGGCCGCCACGTCATCGTCTGCAGCCCGCTCGCTTCCGCGGGAAGGACGCAAAGTGACATCGCGCACGAGGTCGCGCACATCGTGTTGAAGCACAACATGAAGTCCGTGCAGACGATTGGTGGCGTGAGCTTCTTCACGTGCGACGCGGATGAGGAGCAGGAAGCCAACTGGCTTGCTGGATGCCTGCTGCTTCCCCGACCGCTGCTCTACACAGCCGCGAAGCGCGGCCTTGACAGTGCCGCCATCGCCGAGGCGTACAGCGTGAGCGAGGTCATGGCGGCCTTTCGTCTCCGAACGACAGGGGTCACAAAGCAACTCCAGGCCATCCGAGACCGCCAGGTGTCAGTGGCAACAGCGCCTCCTGAAACGAGGTGACCGTGCAGCCGTGTTCGACCGCCAGATTCAGCATCCCCGCGGCGTCGACGACATGATCATGTCGATTCCGTCTGCGCGAGGAGGCGTGGCGATCCGGATTCCGAGCACGCACCCGGCGTCCCAGACCTGCGGGCGTACGGACTCCCACACCGTACGCGCGTCATCGAGAGTCCGCGCCCGATGGGCGCCAGACGGTGCCTGCTTGCTCTTCGGGTTCACATAGCCAGGCAGGTGGATGGGCGGCCGAGCGAAGCGCACGTCGTCGCCGTCTGCGAGCCGTGCCGGGACGAAGCAGAACATCCCATCGAGGGGATCCTCGTGCATCGCCCCCTGGAAGAGGGTGAACCGCGCGTGAGGAACGTCGATCCTTTCGTGCCTGTCCCTCGCCAACCGCTCAAGTGTGCAGGCGCGGAACGCATCGTCCACCTCGAGCTCCGTTGACGTTGCCGGTGTGTAGGGCGTGCGAACGGCGACCACGAACACCGTGTCCAGGACGAACTGGTCGTCGACCTGCGAGCCAAACAGGACGATCGACCCGGGTGTTAGAGACTGCAGCGCCGAGGGTCGGCCGTGTGGGGTTAGCTGCTTGCAGTTGCTGAACCGGAACCGCTCGCCGAACACCCACGGGTCAGTGTTCGCCAAGCCGGCGTCTTCCGGGGCCGCCCAACACGGCTCCTGCAGGAATCGCGGCTGACGACCGTCCGGAGCCCATCGGTCAACGACTCGGGACGGCGGTTCCCACTCCCCCCAGAACACCGCCGAGCCGTCGTGCGCAACCCCGTCGCGGTCCACGAGACGGCCGGGCGAGCGCATGAACTTCCGGGCGTGGCTCCCGGCGTTCCAGGGCATCACGGGCGCGTCTTTCGGGTTGTGCTCACGTCCGGGATGCGGGAACTGCACGACGTAGACGGCGTCGCGAGAGCCGGGGTCCATCACACCTCCCCCGGCGTGGTGAACGGCTCGGTGAGGTAGCAGAACCAGCCCGGAGTCTCCTCCTTGTCCTCGCGGAAGACGACCTTGTTCACTCGACCGCGGCGGTTGGCGATCACAGACCAGGGACGGTCCGCACCCTCCCGCCGCGCTGTGTCCAAGTACAGCTCGATGGCTGCGCGCTTGGTATCCGCGTTGAGGACTGCCTGCACGTCACCGAGCTGGATGCGCACGCAGGGGCTTCCGCCGAAGGTGCCGACCCCTATCGTGGTCGCGGTCGACACGCCGAGCCACTGTTTCAGGAGTGCGGCCAGAGCCCTCTTGCCCCCAACGGTGGTGCCCTTCATCACGTAGCCCTTCGCATCGAGCGGCAACTCGGCGTCAGCGACGGGTATCTCCTCCGGAGGCGGGGGTACGCGTTTCGTTGTCTCGAGACCAGCGGCATGCTCGGCCAGCCAGGCGGCCAGCTCGGTCTTGAACGCGTTGCTCACCCCGCGGCTGCTCTGGAGGTTGGTGGACCAGCCGATGAAGCGGACCCCTTCACCGGACCCGGCATAGAGCGAGCACGTCGTTCTGCCGAGCGCGAGCCCTCCCGCGGGGATCAGGTCGGCGAGCCCGACCGCCTGCACCTGGTCGATGACGGTTCGGCCGTTGAGCAGCACCAGCCGAATGTTCTCCCGGCGCAACTGTGCGCGCAGATGCGGGAGTCCGTCCTCGAGCAGGATGCGGCGCACGTCCTCGTCCTCGATGCCGCGCCAGACCGGGTCGGTCGCCCATTGCACGAGGTCGAGATGACAGGCGGTGCCCTTGTAGTAGCTGACGTCGATCGCATCGCGAAGGAGACGGTCGAGCGGATCGAACCATCGACGGTATGGATTCCGGTCGGGGTCGAAGTAGCGGGCACAGTCCTCCACAACCTGAAGCACCTGGCTATCCGTGAGCGTCGCCATGTCGGACGCACCGAGCGACTCCAAGGTGGCGAGCCGGCGGGACGACCCGGACAGGAAGAGGCCGTTCTCGATGAACTCCACCTTGCTCGGATTGATCCCGAGCGTCGCCACCTCGGCACGCGCGGGATCGCCGAAAGCCACCACGGGCGTTGACCCGGCTACGACCGACACACCAGGCGGCACGGAACGACGTACCATCGCCCGCAGGTAGTCGTCGGGAACCTGGCTCTCGGCGGCCTCGTCGAAGGGCTGACGTGTGGGCTCTTCAAGATCCACGACCAGGAATGTACGGCCTGGTGCCGAGCCAGCTCCAGGCGCGATCGCCTCCTCCCGCATGTGGGGCGGATCCTGCGCATATGCACTTCCGGGGGAACCGGGGGATGATGAGGGTTTACGGGAAGCATGTAGCCGACCGCCCGCAGCCGTATTCCCCGGGGCCCGCGACACCGAGGCTAGTCGGCGGAGGCCCTACGAGGGCGCGGACATGAGGCGAGCGACCCAGGCACCGGATTCCTTCGAAGCCGAGGCGGCGGAGGCCGTCC
This sequence comes from Actinomycetes bacterium, assembly GCA_021785095.1. The sequence continues at coordinate 19,255 of JAJYGM010000078.1, read as the reverse complement.
GGCTCAGCATCCTCCGGGGGCTCCCGGCCACTCTGAGCGACGCGGTCCTGGCGGCCGCTGTTCGTGTCGAACTCCCTCCTCGCCGGGTCCTCGACGGGCAGAGCTTCGATCTTGTGGTTGCCGGTTTGGTGCGCGAGTTCGTGTCCGGACCCGATGGCCGTCAGGTCACTGTCTCCTATCTCGGGCAGGGCGACGTCGTGGGCTTCGGAAGGCTCGCCGGGCAGCAGCAGCCGGTCGCTTGCGAGACCATGACGGACTGCCGGGTCCTCCGAATCCCGCCATCCCGTTTCGACGAACTTCGAAGCACTCAGCCCGACGTTTCGTGGGCGGCGACTGAGGAACTCGCTCGCCATCTTGATGACGTGGTGGACGGGATCGCGTTGTCAGCATTCGGCTCCGTCCGGGAGCGCGTCATCTACCACCTGCTGGCGCTCTCGACGCCACGCCTCGCGAGGAAGGGCCTCGTTTGCAGCGCGGGCCAGCAGCAGCTCGCTCAAGCGGCCGGGTCGGTCCGGGAGGTCGTGGCCCGCGTGCTCAAAGACCTCCGCAGTGAGGGGTTGGTCACGAGCTATGGCCGGGAGACCGTCATTCCGGATCCGGCGAGGCTCCAGAGCGAGATCGGGCACCTGCCGGGCCGCCTGCCGCACACGCAGATGGAACCTAGGTCACGCTCCGCGTGACTCAGGTCACTGACGGCTGCCGAAATAGGTGGTAGTCAGGTAGGGCCGTGGACCGCGATGCGGCTCGGCCGCCCCCCGAGCGGGTCAACCCGCGCCTTGCCGCTTGCACTCCGAAGCGGCGCCTCGTCCGACGCCGGGCGAGGTGGGTAACTTGCGCCGTCGCCTTGCTTCTGCCTCCGGCCATTCTGCTGCCGGCATGCCAAAGCTCAGGCCCAGCTTCTTCCGCGACATCCGGATCGGCGTCGGGACCGCCGGCATCGCCGTCCACCGACTCCCCGGCCGACGTGGCCCGTCACGACGCCCTGGCTGCCTACGAGGCGATGTGGGAGGACATGGCGACGGCTGCAGAGACCGCAGACTACCGGTCGCCGCTGCTGGCCCAGCACGCCGCCAGCGCGGCTCTCTCGATCTTGGTGCGCGGCCTCTACACCGACAAGCGGATGGGGATCGTCGTCAAGGGGCAGCCGGTGACCAACGCCCGCGTGGTCGGTCTGTCACCGCCCGCAAACCCCACCAAGGCATCCATCGTCGACTGCTTCGATGATCGTAACTGGCTGAACTACAAGGCCACCGGGGGGTTAGAGAACAACGTGCCCGGCGGCCTGCACCACACCACCGCGACGGTCAGCGACATCCACGGCGTCTGGAAAGTGACCCAGCTCCATGTGGAGGCATCCGGAACGTGTCAGGGAAGCTCTTCGTCCTCCTGATCGCCGCTGGCTCGGTGATCGCGGTCGGTCCCGCTGCGTGGGCTGACGGCGGCAGCGTCACCGTCCAGTGCCGACAGGGACAGGGGCCCGGCTGCACGGTCGCCGCGAGCAGCCAAACGGTCTTCCCGGCCTCGAGCGCCAAGGTCCAGCCGGCCGGCGCGACGAACGGTGTCTGCCACGACTCGCACGGCAAGGTGGTCCCGTGCTTCATCCCGGAGTTCGGATGGCTGGGGACCGCAGGGTGCTACTGGAAGGTGGACACCGCGTACAGCCCCCCGGCGTGGGACACGGCGGATCAACACCAGGGTCAGCAGGGGGCGTGGTTCGACTTCACCTGCCTCGACGTGCGGAACGGAACGGGGGGAGGCATAGTCTGGCTCCCGACGGCCCCCGGAGGCGGCCTGGCGCCACCTCCTCCTGTGGTGCTGGCCCGGCAGGCCACCAATCGCCTCGTCCTTCTCCCACCGGAGATCGAAGCTTCTCCTGATCCGGGCGCCGACCAGCTCGTGAACCTTCCCACCTGGCTCTGGATCCAGGGATCGAGTTGGCGGCCGGCAAGCGCCACCGCGTCCGTACCGGGCGAGTCGGTGACGGCGACGGCCACTCCGGAGTCGGTGGCCTGGTCCATGGGGGACGGGTCGAAGGTGGTGTGCCGGGGCCCGGGAACGCCCTACACGAAGGCGCAGAACCCACGGGCGCCGTCCCCCGACTGCGGTCACACATACCTGACGAGCAGTGCGGACCAGTTGAGCGGCGCCTATCCCGTGTCCGCCACGATCACGTGGCTGATCCGCTGGTCCGGGGGAGGGCAGTCAGGAACCTTCCCCGCCCTGACCACCACGGCCTCCGCGCAGTTCCGAGTGGCCGAATCGCAGGCGGTGAACACCGAGCCCGGAGGAGGCTAGGGAGAGTCCATGCGGTTACGTGGCGCGACGGAGCAGGCGACCCGCTCCCCGGATGGGGACGCGCGGGCACGCGAGCACCGGACGACCCGTCTTCCCGCACGTTCCGGTCGCCGGAGTCTGCCCTGGTTGCTGCTGGGGGTCCTGCTCGTCGCCGGCTGCGCTCTGGCGTTCGCCATGGCATCCGTGCGCCTCAGCGGCCGCCAACCCGTGCTGGCGCTGGCGCGAAGCGTCACGGCCGGCCACGTGCTGCAGTCCGGCGATCTCTCGATCGTCAACGTGGCGACTGACTCGAATCTCGCACTGATACCGGCGTCGTCAGAGCCCAGCGTGCTCGGCCGCCCCGTAGCCCTGCCTCTGGCCGCCGGGACGCTGCTCACAGAAACCGAACTCGGCACCGGCAGGGTTCCTCCCGCCGGATCGGCCGTTGTCGGGGTCGCCCTCAAGGCCGGACAGTATCCGCCGGAACTCTCGCCGGGCGACACGGTGCTCATCGTGACGGCGGCCAGCGCCGGCACGGGCGCCACCTCATCCATTGGAACCGCGCCCACCATGACGGCTACGGTCGTCGGGATCCAGGTCGCGCCCGCGAACAGCTCGGCTGCGACCGTCGTTTCGCTCCAGGTGTCCGAGGCGGATGCCCCGTCGGTGGCGGCGGCCGGCGGCAGCGGTGACGTCAGCCTGGTGCTGGTTTCGGCGCAGGGAGGTGGACCTTGAGCCTCCTGGCCCTCGCGTCGGTGAAGGGCTCACCCGGCGTCACCACAGCCGCCGTGGCCCTCGCGGCAACGTGGCCAGGGGACCGGGCCGTGGTGGCCGAGGTCGATCCTGCCGGCGGCGACCTGGCGGCGCGCTTCGGTCTGGCCGAAGAGCCGGGCCTGATGAGCTGGGCTGCTGCCTCGCGCCGGGCGCCGGCCACAGAAGAGCTGCTGCGCCACACTCAGGAGATCCCCGGCGGGATTCCCGTCCTGGTGGGCCCCGCCGGAGCGGGGCAAGCGGGTGGCGCTCTCCGTTTGCTCGGGTCGCGGGCTCCGCTTGGGTTCGAACGATTCGGTGATGCCGACGTGCTGGCCGACTGCGGGCGACTGGAGCTGACCGAGTCCTCCCACCCGCTGCTTAGGGAAGCGGACTTCTTGATCCTGCTGGTGCGCCCGGCGCTGGCCGACCTGGCTCAGCTGGCCGCCCGGATCGACTCCGTGCGGTCCGGAGCGCGCGACACGGCGCTGGTACTCGCTGGATCGGGCCCGTACCCGGCCAAGGAGGTCACCGACACGCTGGGCATCGCTGTCCTGGGGCACCTGCCGACCGACCCCGAGGGCGCCGCGGTTTGCTCGGGTGCGGGGTCCAGTTCGCCGCGAGCCCAGGCACGCAGCTCTCTGCTTCGCGCGGCTCGATCTCTTGCCGAGGATCTAGCAAGCCGGCTCGCCGCGAGACCGGGGAGACAGGATGGCGGGGCGGCAGCGGAAGCCCAGAAGCGAGTGACGCCTGCGCTCGAGGCGGCGCGATGACCGACTCTCGTGTCGAGAGGATCCGGGCGCAGGTGGCGGCCGGCCTCGCCGCCCGCGCGCGAGAGGACCAAACGACGGGCGGCCCGACCCTCACCGAGCCGGATCGAGCGGCTCTCGGCCACGCACTCATCGCCGAAGCCATGCAGGCGGAGGCGGAGACCGCGCTCGCGGCCGGCAACTCGGTTCTCGACTCCGACGAGGAGGATGCCCTGGCCCGGGCGGTGTACGACGCTCTGTTCGGACTGGCCGGATTCCAGCCCCTGCTGGACGACCCTGAGATTGAGAACATCAACGCCAACGGGGCGGACACGGTCTGGGTGCGCTTCGCCGACGGACGCAGCGAGCGGGTCGATCCGGTCGCGTCATCCGATGCGGCCCTCGTGGACCTCCTTCGGACGGCGGCCGCGCGGGTGGGGGTGAGCGAGCGCCGGTTCGACCTGGGTGTTCCTCGGCTGTCGCTGCAGCTCCCGGACGGGAGCCGGCTCTTCGCCGTGATGGCCGTCACCGGGCGTCCCTGCGTCTCCATCCGCCGCCACCGCTTCCTGAAGGTCACTCCCGATGACCTGATCGCCCTCGGGATGCTCGACGTGGCTCTGCGGGAGTTCCTCCGGGGCTGCGTGCTGGCGAGGAAGAACCTCATCATCTGTGGCGGCACGGGGATCGGAAAGACCACCATGCTCCGGGCGCTGGCGGCCGATATCCCTGCCGACGAGCGGCTCATCACGATCGAGGACTCCCTGGAGCTCGGCCTTGACCGCGACCCCGAGACCCATCCCGACGTCGTGGCCATGCAGGCGCGCGAGCCCAACGTCGAGGGCGAGGGCGAGGTGACCCAGGCCGAGCTGGTGCGGTGGGCGCTCCGCATGAGTCCCGACCGCGTGGTGGTCGGCGAGATCCGCGGTCCCGAGGTGGTCCCGATGTGTAACGCCATGAGCCAGGGCAATGACGGGTCCATGGCCACGCTGCACGCGAGCTCTTCCCGCGGCGCCTTCGCCAAGCTCGCCACCTATGCCATCCAGGCCCCGGAGAGGCTGCCGCTCGAGGCGACGAACCTGATGGTGGCGGGCGCGGTCGACTTCGTGGTGTACCTGGCGCTGGATGCGCGTTCGCGGCGAGTCGTGGCCAGCGTCCGTGAGGTGATCGACGCCGACGGTCCGCTGGTGGTCTCCAATGAGGTGTTCCGCTCCGACGGGAACGGCCGCGCCGTTCCCGGGGTTCCCTTGCGCTCGGAAACGCTCGATCAGCTCGCAGAAGCAGGCTTCGATCCGGAGATCATGGACCGGCCGGGCGGGTGGTGGGATTGACCGCGCTTGCCGCCGCGTGCGGGGCCGGGGTCGGCTTCGGTTTGGTGGCGATCATCGCCGGGATGAGGGGAGCGACTATTCCCGCCTACCTCCATGGCCGCGTGCGAGGGTCTGTGCAGCGACTGCTGCCTCGTCTTGCCGGTGCCGTCGGCGTGGGGATCGCCGTAGGGGCCCTGACCGGTTGGCCGATCGGAGCGCTCCTTGCTGCCGCTGGCGCGTGGACCCTTCCGCAACTCCTCGGCGGGAGTCGATCGCGGGCTCATTCAGTCACCCGGATCGAGGCCGTGGCTGCCTGGACCGAGATGCTGAGGGACACGCTCGCCGGAGCGGCTGGGTTGGAGCAGGCGATCCTCGCGACCGCCCCGGTCGCTCCCGCGCCAATCCGCCCCGAGGTCGCCGCCCTGGCCGCCCGGCTTTCCAGCGATCGCCTCGTTCCGGCGCTTCAGGCATTCGCGTCCGACCTCTCCGATCCCACCGCGGACCTCGTGGTGGCAGCCCTCCTGCTGGCCGCTCAGCACGAGGCCCGCCAGCTCGGCCCCTTGCTGGGCAGCCTCGCGCAGGCCGCCCGGGAGCAGGTGAACATGCGGCTCCGGGTGGAGGCAGGTCGCGCTCGGACCAGGACGTCGGTGCGCGTGGTGGTCGGCGCCACCGTGTTCATGGCGGCCGCCATGGTGCTGCTGAATCGCTCGTACCTGGCGCCGTACGACTCAGCCGCCGGTGAGCTCGTCTTGGCGCTCGTCGGAGCCTGCTTCGCCGCTGCCTTCGCCTGGCTCGCGAGGCTGGCCCAGCCCGCCGAACGCGACCGGTTTCTAGACCCGGAGAGAACAGCCCGGGAGGTGGGCGTGTGAGCTTTGCCCTGCTGTGCGGCGCCGGGGTCGGGGCAGGCCTCTGGGCGCTGGCCAGGGGGCTCGCCCCGCCCAGACCTTCATTGGCCCAGGCGCTCGATGCGCTTCGGCGCCCTGCGCAGGCCAGCTCCGTTTCGATGGGGTCGGATGCCGCCGGCCTGGCGGCCCGAGCCGGTCGCCCGATCGTCGGAGCCATGGGTGGCGTCGCGCTGGTGGGGCAGCGGATCTCCAGGGATCTCAGAGTCATTGACCGGCCCCCTGAGGTCCACGCCGCCGAGAAAGTCGCGCTCGGACTGTTGGGTCTGGTGCTCGCGCCCGGGGCGGCCGCGGTCCTGGCGCTTGGGGGAGTGCGAGCAGGCTGGTGGGCACCCGCCTGGACTGCGATCGTGCTCGCTGCGATCGGCTTCTTCACGCCCGACCTCGGAGTGCACGCCGAGGCGGAACGTCGGCGAGCCGACTTCCGTCACGCCCTGGCCGCGTTCCTGGATCTCGTCGTGATCGCCCTGGCCGGCGGCGCCGGAGTGGAGGGCGCGCTGGCCGATGCCTCGGACACGGGGTCGGGCTGGGCGTTCCTCCGCATCCGCCAATCGCTGGGCGATGCCAGGGTCACTCGCGAGCCGCCCTGGGTGAGCCTGGGTCGTCTTGGGGAAGAGCTCGGGATCGACGAGCTCGGGGAGCTGGCGGCGAGCGCCGCGCTCGCGGGCACCGAAGGGGCCAAGGTGCGAGCCTCGCTCGCGGCAAAAGCCGCCTCGCTTCGAAGTCACCAACTCGCGGAATCCGAAACAGCCGCTCAGGCGGCCACGGAGCGGATGAGCCTGCCCGTGGTCTTGCTGTTCGCCGGGTTCCTGATCTTCGTCGGATACCCGGCGATCGCTCACGTCCTCGAGGGTCTCTGACAGGACGAACGAACGGAGAAAGGAGGTGCTCGCCGTATGCCGGAGCTGATGTGGATCCGGGCGGTCATCGGCCTGCTGCGTGTCCGGCTCGCCGCCCTGCGAACAGACGAGGCCGGCTACTCGACCGAGGCGGTCGTCGTCATCGCCCTCCTGGTGGCCATGGCGATCATCGCCGTCGGGATCATCGCGGCCAAGGTCATCGCGAAGGCGAAGTCGATCAACACCGGCTGACATGCGACTCTCGCACAGCCGATCCGGGAAGCGAGCGTGGCCCGCAAACGAGCGCGGCAGCGCCACGGCGGAACTCGTGATCGCCACGCCGCTCCTGTTGCTGCTCGTACTTCTGGTCATTCAGTTCGCGATCTGGCAGGACTCCATCCACGTGGCCCAGGCCGCCGCATCCGAAGGACTGGCTACTGCGCGAGTCCAGGGCGGAACCGCCGGGAGCGGACAAAACGAGGTAGGCCTCGTGCTCGACCAGCTTAGCCACAGCGTGCTGGTGCATCCCACGGTTCAAGTGGCGAGAGGGGCGAACGTGACCACGGTGACGGTGACCGGGGAGGCCGAAGCCGTCGTGCCGTTCCTGCACCTGCCGGTGCACGCGATCGCCAGCGGTCCGGTCGAGCGGTTCCGACCTCCGGGGGCGGGCCCGTGATTCGTTCGCGATGTCACGGAGAGGAGGGCGGGGCTGCCATCGAGCTGGCCCTGGTGACACCGCTGCTGCTGTTGTTCATGTTGATGGTGGTCGGGTTCGGACGGCTCGCGGACGCCCGGCTCGAGGTCAACGACGCGGCCAGCCAGGCAGCCCGAGCCGCCTCGATCGCACGCGACCCCGGGACCGCGAGCGCGGCCGCGCACCGCACGGCCATGGCGAGCCTGGCCGGCCACCGCCTGACCTGTCAGCCGGTGGCCATCACGGTCGACACATCGGCCTTCCGCCCCGGAGGTCAGGTGACCGCCAGCATCACGTGCACCGTGTCTCTCACTGACCTGGCCCCGCTCCCGCTTCCGGGCGAGGAGACGGTGCAGGCATCGGCGACCAGCCCGATCGACGTCTATCGGGGAGTGCCATGAACCCCCAGGCGATCGCGGCGGGATCGCGCGAGGAGTCCGGCCAGGTCACCGCGTTCGTCGTGGTATTCGTCGCGGCGCTGCTCTTGATGGCCGGGCTTGTCATCGATGGGGGGCTGTCGCTGGCGGCTAAGGTGCGGGCCATCGACGAGGCTCAGGCCGCGGCTCGGGCGGGCGCCCAATCGCTCGACCTTCGGGCGTACCGGACATCGAACACCGTGGTCCTTGACCCGGCGCGTGCGACCGCAGCAGCGCGAGCCTACCTGGCCGCGACCGGCGACAGCGGCCGGGTTCGGGTGACCGGGGACCAGGTCACGGTCACCGTGAGCATCACCCAACCGATGCAGATCCTGGGGTTGGTCGGCATTCACTCCCTGACGGTCACCGGCTCGGGTGCGGCAACGGCGGTGCGCGGAGTGACGGGATCAGGAACATGAGTCGTCACTCTGCTCTCACGCGCGGCCTCGGCGCTCTCGTCGTCCTCACCGCGCTCCTCGTCGGGGTTCCATTCGCGCTGTGGACGTTCGTCGGCTGGCCGCTCCCGAGTGCCATTCCCACCTTGGAACAGTTGCGCACGGGGTTGACCGCGCACGGGATTCCCGACGAGGTCCTGTTCAAGATCCTGGCGTGTGTCTGCTGGCTAGCTTGGTTCGGGCTTCTCGCATCGGTCGCGGCGGAGGCCGGGGCAGTGATCCGCGGCCGTGCCGCCCGGCGACTTCCGTTGCTCGGTTTGGTCCAGCCTCTCGCCGCCCATCTGGTGGCGGCCGTTGTTCTCGCGATCCTCGCCACATCGGCCCGGCCGCAGCAGGCGGGCTCGGTGCCGCTGTCGGTGGCCCTTGCCGGCCACAACCGCCCGGCTGCCGTCGGGACCGACGAAGCCGCCGGAGACGGCCACGCCGCCCGTCCGCCGGGACACTTAGGACGGGTCGATGTGGCTGCGGCCAGACGCTACGTCGTGGTCCGTCACGACACGCTCTGGGGAATCGCCGCCCGCGAGTTGGACGACCCCTTCCGGTGGCGGGAGATCTACCGGCTCAACGAAGGACGTCCGCAACCGGACGGACGGGCACTGAACGACCCCAACCTCATCTATCCGGGTTGGGTCTTGCGCCTCCCCGCGTCGGCGGACACACACGCCGGATCCAAGACGGTCCGTCCGCCCGGCCCCCGACCGGCCCCGCAGAGGCACCCCAAGCCAGCACCAACGCCCTCGGGCCGGCGCGACGCTTCCTCGCGTCCGAGCGTCGCGCCCTCCGCGGCGGGCCCCGTCTCCGCTCCCTCACCACCCGCAGGCGTCGACCTTCCTTCCGGTGCGTACCTGGCGGGGTCCTTCGCGGCCGGCGTCCTCGCCGCGGTCGTCGCCGGCCGGCTGCGACGGCGAAGGCACTACCGCCCGGCCGCACCCGAGCCCGGTAGGTCCGCCCCGCCCGCCCCGCTCGCTCCCGCCCTCCGACAGCTGTTGCAGGCGACTCGATCGGACGACGACACGGATCGGACGCCCCGCGTTGAGGCGTCCTCACGCGGAGGCGAACCGGTGAACCGATTCATCAGACCACCGGAGTCCCACCGCCTCGAGCCTGAGGTGATTGATGCCGGCACGCGGGAGAGCGAAACCGTGCGGCTTGGCCTGACGGACCAACCGGGGGTGGTGCTCAGCGGGCCCGGGGCGGAACCGGCTGCCCGCGCCTGGATCGCCGCCCTTGCCACCGCGGCGGGCCCCTTCGGTGTCGAGGTCCTCCTCGTCGGCTCCGTCGCCGATGAGCTTTTGCCCGGTGCCCCGCGTCTTCCCGCGCTTCGCCCGGTCGAGCGGCTCACTGACGCACTCAACGAGCTTGAGGTCGAGGTCATCGCCCGCGCCAGACGCCTCGGCGACTACCCCGATGCGGCGGCCTCTCGGACGGCGGAACCTGCGGACCCGCTTCCCTTCCTTCTCCTGGTCGCGGACGACGATCCGGGCGATCTCACGGGGCGCCTGCGGGCCATCCTGGCGGCCGGCCAGAGGCTGTCCATCGGCGCGCTGCTGATCGGGGCGAGCAACGCTGCGGACGCCCGGATTGGAGTAGAGGAAAACGGCCAGGTGGTGAAGACGTCTCCTCAGCTCTCCCATCTTCAGGGAGCCCGCCTGTATCAGCTTGGCTCGGAGGAAGCGAGCGAGCTTCTCGCCCCGATCGCGGTAGCGCAGTCCGAGCCGCCTGTGGACGCAGAAGCACCCGCGCCGACTCTTCCCCTAGCCCTGGCTGACGGTTCTCCCTCTCAGCCGGACGGAGTGGAGCCGCCAATCCCCGATCCCTGGCTGCCCGCGGAGCGTCCTCATCGAAGCGACGCCCCCATTCAGGTCCGGCTGCTCGGTCCCTACACCATCGAGGCGTGGGGGGAGCCCGTGGCCACCGGCCTGCGGAGGGGGGCGCGCGAGCTGCTGGCCTGGTATCTCCTCCGCCCGGACGGAGCGAGTGCGGAGGCCGCCATCGAGGCGCTCTGGCCCGACGTTCCTCTGGACAAGGGTCCGCAGCGCTTCTGGACGGCCCTCGGCAACCTGCGTTCGCGCCTCCGCGGTCAGGCAAGTGGGCAGCGCCTCGACCTGTTGGTCAAGTCTGGCGATCACTATGCGGTCCAGGCTGATGTCATCGATGCGGACCTGTGGCGCTTCCAGTCCGCGCTCGCGGAAGCCCTGACCGCATCCAAGGACGTTGACGCCGCCAAGGCTGCGCTCAGTGAGGCGACCGGCATCTATCGAGGGGACTTCGCCGAGGATGCCGACTACCTGTGGGCTGAGCCGGTTCGGGAGGATCTCCACCGCAGGGCACTTGACGCCTGTGTGCGGCTCGCGGAACTCCAGGCGGACGTGGGGCAATTCGACGCGGCTATCGCCGCACTGGAGCAAGCGGGTGAGATCGACCCTTATGCGGAGGAGATCTACAGGAGGCTCATGCGCCTCGAGGCCAAGCGCGGGCGGCCTGATGCTCTCGTGAGGACGTGGCGCTTGCTTCAGGGCCGGTTGGCCGAGCTCGACTTGGAACCCGAGGAGCCGACGATCAAGCTATACCGCGAGTTGTCACCTACATCCCCTGCGGACCCATCATCCATGCGCGTATCCCGCGAGGCGTCGACCTCCGCGCGCCGTCGATGACAGTCGCACTGGCTCGAACGCGTTATGGCCAACCTGTGTCGACGCCGCAGGGAAGTGCCGCCCGGCATGCACTCCCAGGTGCCTGCCTGTTCTCGCGCGCACGCCTACTCTCTTTCGAAGCCGTACTCTCGGAACTTCAAGGTCTTGGCGTTCTCCGTCACCGTCCTGACCACGTTGTCCGGGGCTCCTTCAGGCAGCTTTGCCTGAATCTCTAGGGAGAGCTCAACCTCCGCGTTCGGCTGGCTCGCCAAGTGCTGCACCACGGCATCAGCGATCTGCGCTACGTCACGGCTCAGTCGTACCGGGTCCAAGGAGACTCCGCCGTGGAAGCGTCGCGGCAGCTCTGGCTCTGGCTCGGGACCCTCGCCAGGAGCTGGACCAACCTCGTCCTCCTCAGGCGTCTTCTTGGGCGCTGGGGTTGGCCGCTCCTGGTCCAGTTGTCGGCGGGCCACCTCCGGCTTCACCAGTACGCTCTCTGCTGTCATAGGGATGCCGACCGACTCTCCACCCCGAAGTCCGCGGTATCGATCGGCCGACTCGTCCCAGGCCTCCGCGTAGCCGAAGCCGTCCTGCTCCCAGTTGATGAACGAGACGCCTTGCTGGGCCGCCTCAATGAGAACGCGGGAGTCACGGAGCCGAGGAAGGTAGAGATACTGCGCAAAGTCCTCCCACAGCTGGCGCAGGCCCACGTGGTCGCCGCGCCACAGCGGGATGTCGTCGAGTTCCTTCCGAAGCCGGACAGCGCCGAATTCCACGATGAGGTACTCCTCAGAGCGGAGCTTCCTGCTCGCCCGCGTCGCGAGCCCGTCCTGCCCCGTCAGGCGGACCTCCTCCCAGTCCATCGGGCCGTTTGGGCTGGGCTGCACGGGGATCATCGCCCAGCAGTACGCCTCCGGGATCCGCTGATCTACCGTGCGATCCGCTTCTTCGCGCTTGCTGGCCGCTTGACGGGACTGGAAGGCGTCGAGGTTCAGCTGTTCTCGCTCCTCCTCGATGGAAGCCCAGGCCTTGTAGCTTCGAACCGCTTGCTCCAGGTCAGCAAGCCGGGCTCGGTCCGGCGCCAAGAACACCAACGCGTTCCGGTACCGTCGTGGGCCCGTGCCCCGTTGGTCCAGGATCTGGCCCGCCAACGCCCGAGCAGCCGAATCGCCGGCCTTGCTGGCGTGCGCGTGTTCCGGGTCGAGGATCACCAGCCGGGTCTCGGACTCGTCCGGCACGTCGCTTCCGGAGGTCGGAGCCACGTGCACAGCGGCGAAATCGCCCCGATCTCGCTGGACGCGTAGCCGCCGAATAATCTCGTCCCAGACCTCGTGGTCCTCGTGTTGGATGGCGCGGTCCTGGGCGAGACGGGTCACGCTGGGCTGGGTGGAGAACCAGTATCTCCGACCATCGACATACAGATGGGTGGCCCGGTCCGTCAGGCGCCGAAGTGCGTCCCCGAAGACGGCCGGGCTCTCTCCGGGCTGGACGCAGCCGAGCTTGATGTTTCGATCCTCCAGCCCTCGGTGAGCGGTTCGAACCGTGGGAGCCGAGCCCAGGTAGATCGTCCTGGCCACACGGCGGCTTGCGGAGTAGCGGCCCAAGTTCGGATTGTCCCGGTCGAGCTGCAACGGCAGGGAGCTGGATCCGTCGACGTCCGCTTCGATGATCGGGCGCCAGTTGTCGGGGAGGTACCGCGTCAACTCAGACTGCACTCGGGGGTCATCGATTGGCACAGTGCCTGGCATGATCAGCAAGCTCGCGTCCTGCCGCTCCCAGAGGGAGTGGATGACGGCAGCCAAGAGACGCAGCACTCCCCGGGTCCGCTGGAACTGCTCCAGCGATGACCAGTCCGTGTACAGGCGGTCGAACAGCTCCGGGTGCACCGGATATGCGGCTTCGAGCCGTCGCTCGTAAGCCTTCTCCCCGCAGCCTTGGGGGAACTCCTGGTTCTGTGCGCGGTACAGGTCACCGAAAGCCTTCACCACTGCGTCCCGGGCGGCGAAGCTCTCGGGCGAATCGATGGACTGGAAGAGTCGCCTCCGCACGATCTCGAAGCTCTCTTCGGCGGTGGCGGGGCGCCACGGTGACTCCATCCGGCCGACCCACCTCTTCAGCCCCTCGAGGGCCACGCGACCGCCCTCCCCGCCGATCTCGACGTCGGTGACCACCGCTTCTTCCGAGGGTGACGCACCGAGCCGTTCAGAGACCGGAATGCTCACCACCAGCAGGGCCTTCGGTGTCGCCCTTGCGGCTTCGGTGAGCGCCTGGGTGAAACTGAAGTGCGTGTCCAGGCTCCCGGCTGGCAGGCTCTCCTTGCCGTAGAGCTGCCGAGCGTAGGCGACCCACTCGTCGATGAGGATCAAGCAAGGGGAGTAGAGGTAGAGGAGCTCGTTCAGGACCTCGCCAGGATTGGTGGCGGTGGCGTCTGCCTCCGCAACGAGCTCGTAGCCCTCTTTCCCGCCCAGCTGCCAGGCGAGCTCGCCCCAAAGCGTGCGGACCTCTGTGCCGTCTGGCTTGCGATACGGCTGCCCAGGAGAGATGGCCGTGCCAACTAGAACCGCTCGCTGCGCTGCGGGAGCCTGGTCCACGCCTGCTTCTTGCATGATCGGCTCCACGCCGGGCAGCTCCGATGAAGGGACGCCGGAGAACAGGTGGTACAGAGCCAGGAGTGAATGGGTCTTGCCCCCGCCGAAGTTCGTTTGGAGTTCGACGACGGGGTCTCCTCCCTTGCCCGTTAGGCGGTCCAAGGCCTGGGCCAACAGATCGCGGATCCCCTCTGTGATGTAGGTGCGCCGAAAGAACTCCCGAGGGTCGCGGTACTCGTCCGTCCCCTCGCCCCGGTACACCTGGCCGAGGTCGGCGGCGAACTCAGCTTGCTGGTACCCACCGGAGGCCACGTCGGGGTGAGGCGTGATGACCTCTCGCCACGCCTTGTACCCAGCCGCGGGACGCCCCTCGGCTGGCGTGAGTGTGGCTTGTCGCGTTGCCTTCCGCGCGTCCTGCTCGAAACTCGTTCGTAGCAGCTCGGCCTTTTGACGAGTCGCTTCTGCTGCTTCGGGAGCCGAGATCGCCTCTAGCAAACGCTGGACGCTGTCGAGAGCCCGGTACGCGTCGTCGGGCGAGAACGGGTCCTCGTGGGCCCACTTGTTCCTGGTGTCCCGCAGCTCAGCAACGAGATTTCGTTCGGTCCGGCCCAGGGTCTTTCGGAAGACGGTGTTCCACTGCTCCCACATGATCCTGAGCAGCGCAGCGGCGTCCCAGTTCCCATCCTCGGGCCTGTATGCAAGATCGAAGCTCTGGTTCGCGACCTCTACCCACCTTTCGCGATGGACGGCTTGCATCTCTCTCTCGATGAATGGACTCAGGCCCTGTGTCAGTAGCTCAAGCGCTCGACCGACGCGCTCACGATTGCTTTGCGCCATCGTCTCTCGACCTACCCTTCAGGCTCTGGTGCAGACTCCGCGACGGCCCCTTCCGGGTTCTCGATCTCCGTCTCGCCCATGCGCTCGGCTTCGTCGTTCCAGCAGTCCAACATCCACGCCGGGAGCTCATCATGCCGTCTCACGGCCACCCTCGCGTTCGCGTAGGGCATGTGCGGGAGGAGTACGGTCCGGACTAAGAGACCAGTCTCGTTGGCTTCGATTGGCGCCACGAGATCTGGCGCGAGAGTGATGTTCTCTCGCGAGCGCAAATAGAGGGGGACGACATAGTTCATGCGACCGAAGTACCAGTAGGGTAAGTGCAACAGGCGGAACAGCGACCATTGAATCGCTCCAGCGACAGCGCACATCTGGGCGACCGGAGGGGTACCGCGCAAGAACTCGACCCGCTCGGTGTTCTCACCGAGGATGTGGTCGTGCAACATCACGATCTCCGCGCCAGCCGGGATTGGGGATCCGGCTGTGACGTCAGGTGGGATAGGGAGGCTCGGGGCCGACACGCGCGAGCCAGCATAGATCAACGCCCAAGGCTGCCTGTCCTCGTACTGATTGGGCTCGAAGACCAGGTAGAGCGGCGTGCCGTAGCGGGTCTGGAGAGAACCGGCTGTGACATAGAACTGCCCCTCGCCTTCCGTGTATCTCCCTTGTTCAACACTCCAGCCGACATGAACCGCCAAATACTTCTCGAGGACATAGAGATTCCGCCCCCAGTTCTCAGACAAGGCCTCGCGAGCCAGTCGTTCAAGAATCGACATCGGGACGAACGCGAAGCGCCGCAACCGCTCCGTGGGACGCGCGGTGAACGGCGAGCCGAGCTGCTCGAGAAGTTCAGCCTGTTCCGGCAACAGCTATTCTTCCTTCCCACGCTCGGGAGGGCCAAGCGTCGTCGGATGCTCGCAGACTCACAGCATTGCTTCCTGCGATGGCGCGGCCCGCGCGAGGCGAGTGACTTCGGGCCAAGCGACGACGAGGCTGTTGTAGGCGAGCGCCTCCTGGGGCCACTTCTTCCGCTCCGCTGTGGTGTAGAGGCGGTAGGCGAGGTCGCGGGCTGTTTCGCCGAGGCCGGGCGCCTTGCGGAGGAGGGCGGCAGCGCCGGCCTCTCCGCTCACCTCGAGTTGTTTGACAAGGTGCTGAGTGAGCTCCCACACGGTGACGGTTCGCTCGGCCACTGGATCCCAGTCCCCGGGCAGCTCGTCGCGCCGCAAGAGCCTCACTCTCCCGCCGCGAGAAAAGAGGAAGCCATCCTCGACAAGTCCAGCGACCGAGACGTTCTTCGCTCTTGAGAGGGTTTCTGCGTCTCCGAACTTCCCCTCGTCCATCCCCTGCTGTTCGAACCAGGCAGTAGCCCACCGCGTGGCTGGGTCGTATTCGCTCTCCTGCTCAGTTAGCACTTCATCAAGTACACGGTTGATCAGACCCAGTGCGGTACGGACCGACATGTCGGAATCCGATTCAAGGACTCTGCCATAGCGGGAGAACACCGCGATCCCAGGACCGATGGCTGCTTGAGCCAGATCGACTGGCGCGATATTGCCCTGCTGAAGCTTGCGAAGAGCCGAAGGTAGTTCAGCCCTGAGTGCATCCATGAACTCACGCCGAACGGCAATTCCCGCATCGCCGCTTCTGGGCCGACAAACCAGCACAACTGCCGAAGCGAGGGCGTTGGTACCGATGGCAATGCTGCGTGCGCCTCGCTCACTTCGCATGGGCCATGTTCCTGTGACCGCATAGCCTGAAGCAAGGAGGCCATTGAGCATCGTTTCCCATCCAGTCGAGGCGAGAGCTGTCGCAAGGTCGCCATCGATCTGCTCCTCCTCGGCCTGTTTGAAGGCGTAGAAGAGGGTCATGGGATAGTTCCTATTCTGCTCAGCTAGCATCTTTCGGAAGGCAGTCTCAAGTCCCTCCTCGAAGAAGTGGTCTGCCTTATCCTTGCTGCCAGCGAATCGGTATGGAGTCGCGATCAGCTCTTGGTCCTTGGGTGTCAGGAGCGTGCTGAAGACATCCGGGAATACGCGTGCCAGGGAAGGGCGAAGCCAGACGTAGAAGAAGTCGGCGAGCCCAGCGTATCCAATGTTGTCGTAATAGGGAGGGTCGGTACAGAGGAGTGGAGCCGACACGCCGTTCATCGCTACCGTCGCGTCAAGCTGCTGAGTCAAACCAGTTGGACCGGCCGGGACTCTCTCGAGCGTCTCGGCGATGCCGTCAAAGGTGACCTTTGGGTCTCCGGCCCCGGAGCCGAATGGATTGACCTCCGTGAAGTCCCAAGTCATGGGGAGGGCTTGCCGCGTGAAGGAGTTTCGAGCTTGATCTCGGCTCTGGCTCCACGTGACGATCGTACTGTTGTAGTCGGAGAGCTTCGACAGCCCCAACCCCAAATACGTGGCGACGGCGTCGGCGTGTGCGGTCGCCCCATGGCCGCCACCGGAGAGCGGTTCCCGGTCGTCGGGTCGGCCGGCGTCAACGGCATCCTTGAGGACTTGCTCGCGGGCTAGGGACACAAGATCGCTGAAGGTGGTCAGGGCCATGAGTTGGCGACCTGTGAAGAGGTCGCTGAACCTCGTCAGCCCGTAGAGCGTGCACCAAATGGCTCGGGGGTCATACGAGAGTTCCGCCTCTGGTGCCCATGAGGGGCTTGCTGATTCCGCGACCTGGCTATGTTCACCATCCGGCGGAAGATAGACACGGCCTTGGTCAGCCTTGGCGACGATTGCCATGAGCTGGGCGCCCATCCGCTTCGCCCGACCCTCGGCCTTGATGTGGTCGTCCTCCACGATCTGCCGGCAGACCAGGCAACGGAACTTGGCACCACGGCCGATCTTCGGCGGATCCGGAGGGGCGCCTTCACCGGTTTGGACCTCGAACCTCACCGTCTTCGTTTGAGCGTCGACGATCGGTTCGACCCACGCTCTTCTCTTTGGCTTCGTCGAGAGCCAGAAGGACCGTACGAGCGGCATCTGCCCCCCGCAGGCGGGGTTCGGGCACTTCACTATTCGAGCCCACAGCCAGGCGATGACGGTGGCCTCGCCGCCGCCGTGCTCCTTGGGGAGCCTCGCCTTCGGGTACAAGTGGCCGATCCGGCGCTCGGCCTCGTCGCGCATCCACTTGCCGTAGTACCGGACATCCTCGGCCAGTCCCTGCGCGCCCTTCCACGTCCCCGAGTGCCCCATCTTGGCGCGCGACTCCGGGTTCACCGGCGGCTGGCCGGCGAACCTCGGCGGGATCTCGATAAGGGCCTTGGTGATGAGCACCGCCACCGGGTTGAGGTCGCTGGCGTGCGACTCCAGGCCCAGGCGCTGCGCCTCAAGTGGGATCGAGCCGCCGCCGCAGAAGGGATCGAGCACGGGCGGCGGGTTGCCGTCCGTGGCCTTGAGGATCTCCTGGCGCGCGGCGTCCAGGATCCGCTCGTTGTTCGAGTTCTCCCACTTGACGAGTTCCTCGATGATTCGGAACAGGCGCTCCCGCTCGGCCGTCTGAGCGTCTTCAGTGGGGAACTCCTCCGGCCGGCTCGACGGGTCGTCGACGATTGAGGCGAACAGGACTGCGCGACATGCTGCCAATGGGCGCCGAGCCCACCACAGATGGAGAGTCGAGGGATGCCCGTGACGTATGGATTTCTCCCGAGCCGCCTCACGGTTGATCGCCTCTAGGGGAAGCGCCACCTCGATGAGCTTCTTGCGGTAGGTCACGCCGGCACCTCTGCCCTCTCGAACAGCGTCTTCCACTCGTAGTTCACGCTGGTGACATCGAAGAATGCAGCCTCTTCTCCCTTAAACGGTCGCCGGAGGTAGCGAGCGGTGGTTTGATCGTCATCAAGTACCTCGACAAGCGCTAGGAGGTACTGCTTGGGCTTGTTGAGCGCGGTCAGGATCTCGTTCTTGGTAACGGTGAAGATCGGGGCACCTTCGACCCGCCCCTTCACTTCGATGAACAAGTACTCGCCGGTGACCGGATCCTTTGACAGGATGTCGTAGCCGGGGTTGTTCGGCGGCATCTCCGTGGCTTCCCGGCCAAGCTCGGCCTCCGCCTTCAGCACAGCATCCACCGCCAGGCGCTCGACGCGCTTCGTGAGCCGCGCGTGCACCTGTTCGCCCGCCTGACGCTCTCCGCGTAGACGTTCCAACAGTCCCCTCGGTATCACCAGGGAGCCGCCGACGACCACAGGGGGAAGCGGGGAGAGCTGCTTCTCTTGCTCCAGCTCTTCGAGGCGGCGCTTCAGGCGAGCCTCGAGCTCGTCGGCTCGCTGCCGGGCCTTGCCCGAGTTCATCTTGGGCTGCTTGCCGGCGAGCTCCTGCTGCTTCAACTCGTTGGCCCGGTGGTCCCAGTAGTTGATCTCCCTGGTCAGCCGGTCCTTCACCGCAGCCATGGTCTTCTCCACCCTGGCCACCGTCTGCCGGCGCACCTCTTCCAGATGCTCGGGGACCGCCTCCTGGATCCCGTAGCTCAGGCCCCTTTCCTCGATATCCTCTCCCAGCCAGGGACCAGAAAGGACATTCCTGAGGAGCTCCGACTCCCCATCTTCGAGCGGTCGGTAGTCCAGGTACGGTGCATAGCCCGCCACTTGGGCCCCGCCCTTCTCGTCGATCTCCACGAACTGCAGCCGCTTCGAGACGACTCGCCGGCTGCCCCTACGGTCGGCACGGGCGTCCTGGATGGCGTGTTCCAGGTAGAGCAGGACTCGAAGCTTCTCGCCTTCGTCGGCCTCCGCCACGAGCACGGTGCCCTTCTTCAGGAGGAATCGGTACCGCTCGAGGATGAGGTCAACCGTCCCGTCGAGCAGTGGGTGGCCCGGGGTG
>JAJYGM010000099.1 GCA_021785095.1 Actinomycetes bacterium | reverse complement strand
GGCGCGCGGCGCCGTTGCTCTCATTTTTCGACGCCGTCTCGTCGTTCGCCGGGGCGCAGGAGCGTCTCGGGCGCGGCGAAGAGGAGCCGCCAAAGGATCGGACGGCACGGAGCGCGGTGCTCGTCGTCGCCCGGGCAGTCTCAATCCGGGCAATGGCGCTCGCGGTCACGCTGCAGCGCGTCGGGTACGCGGTGACGCTGGTCCAGCCTCCCGCGCGCGGGGCGAGGCGACTGCTCGGCGCGCACGGCGTCGACGTGGCAGAGTGCGACGCGCGACGCCGGAGCGCCGAGGTGGCTTGCCAGTACGCGGCCCGGCCCCTCGCCGCCGTCATCGCCACACGCCACGAGCCGCTCGCAGAGCTCCGGCGTCTCCTGCCCGCGGCAGCGGTGGTGGTCGACCTCGACGACGCAGACTGCCCCGCTCCGCCGGAAGACCTCGTGCTCACGATGGCTCCGAGGTCGGGGGCCGTCGCCGTCGCTGCCTCGGCCCCGCAGCTCTACGCGCCGCCGGGGACCTTCCCGCTCGAGCTGCGCGACGGGCTGTGCGTGGTGGGGGACTTCGAGGCGGCCACGCCCGGTGAGCTGGCGCACCTCGACGCCGCGGTGCTCCCCCTTCTCGCTCGTCGCCTCACCCAGGCTCCGGTGGCAGTGATCGGGAGAGGAGCAGTCGCAGGGGGGCTGCCCGGCGCGCTCAGGCTCGGCGCGCTCGCAGACCCCATGCCCTGGCTGCGCGCGGCGCGGGCGGTGCTCGTGGGCTGCCGCGCCGGCGCGGAGCACTGGCTCGCAGCCGCCCAGATGTGCGGCACGCCGGCGCTCGCGGTGCCCGGCGCCGACGTGGACCAGCTGGTGCCGGCTCTCGCCGCCCTCTGCGACCGGCGCATGGACGAGCTCTGGGCGCGCGTCGCCCCGGCGGCCGCCGTCGTCGCGCCGCCAATCCTGGCCGACCCGCTCTCCAGGCTCCCCTCAGCCCACGCTGTCGTGGCCCCGCGGGCCTCCTGGTGCTCTCCGGGCGCACGTCTCTTGGAGACATCGGGGTCCACGGTGGCCGACCTGCGCTGGGGCTACGGCGCGCTGCCCGTCGAATGGCTGGGACCCATCCGCGACGTCGTCGACGAGGTGCGGGTGCCGACCACGTGGGCCCGTGGGCACGCCGTCTCGAGCGGCGTGCCCGCCGCCAAGGTGGACGTGGCGGCGCTGCACGTGGGCACAGAGGAGCGCAGACCCGAGGGCCCGCGACGAGCGCTTCGGACCGAGAAGCAGACGTTGCTCCTCTACGTGGGCGACTGCTCCGAGCGCAGCGGCGTCGACGCCCTCTTGGAGTCGTACTTCATCGAGTTCCCCCCTCACGACGACGTCTGCCTCGTGGTCGCCGCCACGCAGGGCGCCGAGCGCTCGCCCCTCATCGCGGAGGTCCAAAAGGCTGCGTCAAGCTCGGAGCACGCCGAGGTGATCCTCGTCGACGCGGGCACCTCTGCTGGCGAGCGAGCGGCCCTCTACAGGGCCTGCGACGCTTTCGTCTGCCCCGAGCGCGCCCAGGGTGACCCCTCGACCCTGCTCGAGGCGATGGCCTGCGGGCTTCCCGTGGTGCTCTCGGCGGGGGGAGCCTTCGAAGAGCTGTGCGGCACCGAAGAGGGCTACCCGGTCTCGGCGAGGGAGGTCGAGGTCGTGCCCGCAGATGCCGGGGTCCTCGCGTCGGCTGGACGGCTGTGGCAGCTCGAGCCCGGGCGGGCGGCGCTCGGCGCCGCCATGCGCCAGGTCGTCACAGACCCAGAGGTCCGGAGGCGAAAGGGGGACGCCGCCCGCAGGAGGGTGCTCGAGCGGCTCAAGCGCGCGCCTGTCCTCACCGATATCTGAGGCATGCCCACCGCGTCTCGCGTTCTCGACCCGGCGGCGCGTCGCTCGGGGGGAGCCGGACGGGAAGGCTCGCTCCTGTGGTGCGCGCCGTTCCTGAACCACTCCGGCTACGGCGAGGAGGCGAGGGGCTTTCTCAAAGGTCTCTCGGCGCTCGGCTGGCACGTCGCCGCCCGGAGCGCGGGGGACGCCTCGGGCTCCTTCGTCGAGTCGCTCCCCGAGGCCGAGGGCTCCCAGCTCCGACGCGCCCTCGAGGCAAGCGCGGTCGCTCCTGTGACCGTCGTCTACCACGTCCCCGGCTACGCCGTCGGCCCGGTCACCGGTGCGGCGCGCACGATCGCCCGGACCATGTTCGAGACCGACAGCCTGCCTCGCTCCTGGGTGGACGGGCTCAACCGCATGGACGAGGTCTGGGTCCCCTCCCGGTTCAACGCCGAGACCTTCTTGGACGCCGGGGTCACGGTTCCCGTGCGCGTCGTCCCCGGTGGGGTCGATGCAGAGCTGTGGCGCCCCGGTCTCCCTGCGCTGGACGTCCCCGGGACGAGGGGAACGATCTTCCTCGGCGTGTTCGCGTGGAGCTACCGCAAGGCGGTCGACGTGCTCCTTCGTGCGTGGGCCAAGGCGTTCGGCCCGGACGACCCCGTCTCGCTCGTGCTGCGCTGCGACCCGCCCTCCCCTGCCACAGGGAAGCCAGCCGCCACGGCCGAGGCTCTGGTGGGCCGGGAGCTCGAGCACCTCGGCCTCGATGCCGACGCGCTCGCGCCGATCGTGGTGCTCGCCTCGCCGCTGCCCCCAAGGGACATGCCGAGGCTCATGGCGGCGGCCGACGTCTTCGTCGGTATCTCGAGAGGCGAGGGGTGGGGACGCCCGCTCCTCGAGGCGATGGCCTGCGGGCTCCCTGCGATCGGGACCCGCTGGAGCGGGAACCTCGAGTTCATGGACGACGACAACAGCCTCCTCGTGGACGTCGAGGGGCTGGTCGAGATCGACCAGCGCATGGAGGTCGCGCACTTCTCCGGGATGCGCTGGGCGGAGCCGTCGGCGGAGCACCTCGCCGAGCTGCTGGCTCTCACGGCCGCAGACCCCGATCTCCGCCGGCACATCGGCGCCCGGGCGCGCGCAGACGTCGTCGAGCGCTGGAGCTGGGAGCGCGCCGCCGAAGCCGCAGACCTTCGGCTGGCGCAGCCTCTGGTCGCAACGTCGTCGTCGCCAGCTCCGCCAGCTCCGCCAGCGCCGCCAGCGCCGCCAGCCCGCCCTGCCCATCGGCTGCGGGTCCGATGGTGCGGGGACTTCTACGCGGACAGCGGGTTCGCCAA
The DNA here is from genome assembly GCA_021785095.1 of Actinomycetes bacterium. The sequence goes on along the minus strand of JAJYGM010000099.1, from coordinate 2,665 downwards.
GGTGAACCGGGACCTGTGCACGGCGCTCGCAGCCGACGACCGCTTCGACGTCGAGCCGGTCAGCGCAGAGCCGCCCCCCTACCCCGAGGAACGCCGCGATGCGCTGGAGCGGATCCTCGCCCGCCACGCGCAGCAGCCTCAGGGACCCCTTGGGGTCGAGGTGCGGGACGGCTGGCCGCCGAATTTCGCGCCGCTCGCCCAGGGGCAGCTCGTCGTCATGCAGCCATGGGAGTTCGGAGGGGTGCCCGCCGACTGGGTCCAAGGAGCGGGCAACGCCGACGAGGTGTGGGTCCCGACGTCGTGGGTGCGCGACTGCTACGTGCGAAGCGGGGTGCCCGACGACAAGGTCGTGGTCGTCCCCTACGGCATCGACACCGAGACCTTCGCACCGGCTGGCCCCACGTGGGCGCTCGCCAACCTGAAGGCGGTCCGGCTGCTGTTCGTGGGCGGGGCGATCGCGAGGAAGGGCTTCGACCTCCTGCTCGACGCCTACCTCGAGACCTTCTCCCCCGACGACGACGTGTGCCTGGTGCTCAAGCTCTTCGGCGCCGACGGCCCCTACCGACACATCGCCATGGACGAGCGCGCCAAGACGGCGGCGGCCGATCCTGGCGCCCCTGCGATCGAGATCGTCGAGGGGCGGCTCACGACAGCCGAGATGGCCGCGCTCTACCGCGCCTGCGACGTGCTCGTGCACCCGTACCGGGGGGAGGGGTTCGCGCTCCCCGTCGCAGAGGCGATGGCCTGCGGCCTGCCTACGGTCGTCACCGGGTATGGCGCGTGCCTCGACTACTGCAACGAAGAGACGAGCTGGCTCTTGCCCGCCGAGGTCGCGCACGTCGGCATTGCCGACGTCGTCGCCTCGCCCGCAGGGTTCTGGCTCGCGGAGCCGGACAAGGACGCGCTGAGAGCGGCGCTCGTGCGCTGTGTCGGCGACGCCAGCTCGCGGCGGCACAAGGGCGCCGCCGGACGCAGGCGCGTCGAGACGACCCTCGGCATCGACCAGGCCGCCCAGCGCGTGCGCGAGCGCCTCCTCGCGCTGGCCGACGGTCGTGGCGGAGATCGCCCCGCCCGCGAGGACGCCCAGGTGCAGCAGGATCGCGTGGGCGCCTTGGCGAAGCTCACCACCACCGGCTTCCAGAGGGTCGGCGAGGCGATCGGCGAGCTGAGAGCTGAGCTCGCCACGCTCAAGCTCGAAGCCTCGGTCCTCAGAGACGGCACCGTCGCCGTCCCGCCGTCGCTCGTCGTGCAAGGGCGCGCCGGGCGACCGGTCCTCGGGTTCACGCGGCACATCGGGCTCGAGAAGGGCTACGCCGGCTTCGAGGACGTCTTCCGGGCCCCCGAGGAGGTGGTCCGCCGGCTCCAACGCGTCTACCTCCCCCTGCTCGAGGCGCGCGCGCCCGTCTTCGACTTCGGTTGCGGGCGCGGCGAGATGCTGGAGCTGCTCGCAGAGGCAGGCGTCGAGGCCTACGGCGTGGACGCCGACGCCTCGATGGCGCAACGGGCCAAGGCCAAGGGGCTGCGCGTCGAGTGCGACGACGCGCTCGCCCACCTGGCGGGGCTCCCCGAGGGCTCCCTCGGCGCCGTGTTCTCGGCACAGGTCGTCGAGCACCTCTCTGCCTCCGACATCGAGGCCTTCTTCGGGCACGCCCGCAGGGCGCTCAAAGACGGGGGGGTCCTCGTCGCCGAGACCGTGAACCCGCACTGCGCCTTCGCGCGCAAGAACTTCTGGATCGACCTCACCCACCGCCACCAGGTCTTCCCCGAGGTCGCAGTCCTCCTGTGCCACCACGCGGGTTTCAAGGAAGCGACCGTGCTCTTCCCGCAGGGCTCCGGTGAGCTGGCCGCAGACCTGCTCACCTGCCTGGACTTCGCCGTCGTCGCGACTCGCTAGACCTCGGGCGAGCCGAGTTTCAGGTCGCGCCGCGTGGCGCCGATAACCAAGGTGCGGCCAGGACGGCGGCGCTGATCCCGCGAGGAGATAGCGGGGAAGAACGTCTCTCGTCGTCCGGAGCCACCGTGAACCTGCGACAGCGGATGGGGCTCTTCGGGGTCCCGGCCATCGTCATCGCCATCGTCGTGATGCTCGTCGTGCCGATCCCGACCTTCCTGCTCGACATCATGATCACGCTCAACCTGAGCTTCGCGCTGGTCGTCCTCCTCACCACCATGCATGTGCACAAGCCCAAGGACTTCTCCACCTTCCCCACGCTCCTCCTCGTCGCGACGCTCTTCCGGCTCGCCCTGAACGTGAGCGTCACGAGGCTGGTCCTCCTCCACGGCTATGCCGGCACGGTCGTGAACGCGTTCGGGAACTTCGTGGTCGGCGGGCAGATCGTGGTCGGTCTCGTCGTCTTCCTGATCCTGATCGTGATCCAATTCGTCGTGGTGACGGCCGGAGCGGGGCGCGTCTCGGAGGTGGCCGCCCGATTCTCCCTGGACGCCATGACCCCCAAGCTCATCGCCATCGACGGCGACCTCAGCGCGGGCCTCATCGACCGAGACGAGGCGATCCGGCGGCGCAAGGAGATCGACAACGCGTCGGACTTCTACGGGTCGATGGACGGGGCGTCCAAATTCGTGCGAGGGGACGCGATCGCCGCGCTCGTGATCGTGCTCGTGAACCTCATCGGGGGCTTCGCGGTCGGGGTCGTCGAGCATCACG
>JAJYGM010000196.1 GCA_021785095.1 Actinomycetes bacterium | reverse complement strand
GCACGCTCGACCTCGAGGGGGAGCTCCCACGCCGGCGCGCCGCCGGCGATGACGCCGGCTGCGGCCACGGCGGCGTCGACGCCGCCCCAGCGCGCTTCCGCGTCGTGCACGACCTCCGTGAGCGCCTCCCGGTCGCGCACGTCCGCTATCGCCGCCATCACGTCGGGCCCTGCCTCCTCGACCACGCCCTCCAGATCGGCCCGGGTGCCCAGCCGGTACGGCACGGCCGGATCGTCCTCGCACCGGTCGACGGCGACGACGCACCAGCCCTCGGCCGCCAGGCCGCGGACCGTGGCCGCGCCGATCCCCCGAGCGGCGCCGGTGACGACGGCGACCGGCTTCACCGGCGCGACCCTGCGAGCCAGCCCGAGCACCGGTCCACGAGGTCGGCCGCCATCGCGTCGAGCAGCGCGGCCCCCTCTCGGGCGGTTGCGCCGGCCGGGTCGCCGAGCACGCCGTTGCCGCTCACGGCACGCAGCCCGGCGGACTGGATCGCGGGCATGAGCAGGTCGATCGGGCGGCGGTCGCCCGCCTGGGCCCGATCGAGCCGCACACGGTCCGGGTCGATCGCGAGCTCGAGGGACGTCTCGGTGCGGCCTGCATGCGCGTCGCCGTCCCAGGTGGCCGACCACACGAGCACGCGCCGACCCTCGCGCCGCAGCCGCCGAGCCGCCCGAGCGAGCGCGAGGCCGTTGCCGCCGTGCGCGGAGACGACCACGACGCCCGGGAAGGTGCGCGTGGCCGACCGGCAGAGCTCGACGACGAGCGACTCGAGCGCGTCGTGGCCGATGGAGACGGTTCCTGCGAAGTCCTCGTGCTCGCCGCTCGCGCCGTACGCGAGGGCGGGGCCCACCACGACGCTCGGGTGTGCGGCGGCGAGGCGCGCGCACAGCTCGACGGCGATGTCGGTGTCCGTCCCGAGCGGCAGGTGCGGGCCGTGCTGCTCCGTCGATCCGACGGGCACGGCGAGCACGGCTCCGGCACCGCACCGATCGCCCGCCTCCGGCGACGTGAGCAGGGCGAGCTGCATCTCAGCCGAGCTGCCGGAAAAACCCGGCGGGCACGACGACGTCGTCCTCGCTCAGCTCGTGCACCGACGACCTCCCGATGCCTCGCAGCGTCGAGTCGATCCCCGCGCGAAGGACGTCGAGCACGTTCTCCACGCCGGCTCGCCCGTTGGCCGCCAGGCCCCAGAGCGGCGCGCGGCCGACCATGACCGCACGGGCGCCCAGCGCCATCGCCTTCACCACGTCCGAGCCGCGCCGCACCCCGCCGTCGAGCACCACCTCCACCCGGTCGCCCACCGCGCGGGCCACGGCGGGAAGGGCGCGGACGGTCGCGGGCGTCCCGTCGAGGTTGTTGCCGCCGTGGTTCGACACCGAGATCGCGCTCACCCCCGCGTCCACGGCCCGCTTGGCGTCGTCGACGCGGATCACGCCCTTCAGCATGAACGGCCCCCGCCAGGTCGCGACCATCCACGCCACGTCGTCCCACGTCGGCGGCGGCGTCTGCATCCACTCCCCGTAGGCGCCGAAGAAGCTGGGCGCGGGCTGCCCTGGACCCGCCATGTTCGGAACCGTGAGCTCGGGCAGCGTCCCGGTGCGCAGGTACGACCAGAGCCACGCCGGTCGGGCGATCGCCTCCGGCGCGAGCCGCAAGGCGGCGCGGACGTCCAGCCGCTCGGGGATGTACGGGCTCCCCCAGTCCCTGGCGGTCGCGAACGACCAGTCGAGGGTGGCGATCATGCCCACGCACCCCGCGGCACGAGCCCGCTCGATCCTCCTGGCGATGTCGTCGCGGCTACCCGACCAGTACAGCTGGAAGAAGGTCTTCGGGTTCGCGGCCACCACCTCTTCGACCGGCCTGGACGCGAAGGAGCTGAGCCCGGCAGCGACGCCCCTGCTGGCCGCCGCCCGGGCGATTGCGACCTCGCCGTCGGGGTGCACCGCCTGGACCCCCGTCGGGGAGACCACGACGGGGAACGAGATCGGCTGGCCCATGAGGGTGGTCGCAAGCTCCCGGCTCGGCGGCTGCCCGGCGACCGTCGGCGCAAGGCCGAGCTCGGCGAAGGCGGCGACGTTGTCGTCCATGGTCGCGCCGCGCTCGGACCCGGCCACGAGCGCTCGGTAGACGGACCTCGGCAGGCGCCGCCTCGCTCGCCGCTGCGCGACGGCCACGCTCTCGAACCAGCGATCGGCCACCATGCGCCCCCTCAGGCGCCCGACCGGGACCGCTGCGCGACGGGGGCCCGGCGAGCCGGCGTCCTCGACAGGGTGGACAGGGTGATCGGCACCGGCCGCGCGCTCGAGTGGTCGACCGTCGGGCGCGGGACGCCGGTGGGGCCGACCCGCGCCAGCGACGCCTGTCCGTGGCCCTTCACGCACTCGGGGTCCGGGCCGTCGAGGCGGAGGCCCGTGAAGTACTTCGACGCCATGCAGCCCCCCCGGCAGGCGCCGAAGGACGAGCAGGCGTTGCAGGCGCCTCCGTCGGACGGCGAGCGCAGGCCGGCGAACAGGGCCGAAGACCGCCAGACCTCGGTGAAGCCGCCGGGAGACCGGACGCTCCCGGCGCGGAAGTCGTCGTGGATGGTGAACGGGCACGCGTAGACGTCCCCGACCGGGTCGATCAGGCACACGACGCGCCCCGCGCCGCAGAGGTTCAACCCCGGCAGCGGGTCCCCGAAGGCGCCGAGATGGAAGAACGAGTCGCCGGTGAGGACCCGGTCCCCCCGGGCCTGCAACCACTCGTACACGACGCGCTGCTGCTCGGAGGTCGGATGCAGGCGCGCCCAGACGTCCGCGCCCCGCCCCGAGGGGCGGAGCCGCGTCACGCGCAGCTGGGCGCCGTGCTCGTCCGCGAGCGCCTCGAGCTGGTCGAGCTGGTCGACGTTGTCCCGGGTGACGACCACCGACAGCTTGAACCCCCGGACTCCCGCCTCGGCGAGGTGCACCATCGCCCGCCTCACCGTCGCGTAGGAGCCCGCCCCCCGCACCGCGTCGTTGACCTCGGCCGTCGCGCCGTCGAGCGAGAGCTGGACGTCGACGTAGTCGTTGGCCGACAGCCGCTTCGCCGCCGAGGCGTCGACCCGCGTGCCGTTGGTCGAGAACTTCACGCCGACGCGGTTGGCAGTCGCGTAGTCGAGCAGGTGCCAGAAATCCCGCCGGATCGTCGGCTCGCCGCCGCCCACGTTCACGTAGAAGACCCCGAGCGCCACGAGCTCGTCGATCAGCGCCTCGCACTCCCGGGTCGACAGCTCGCGGGGATCTCGCCGACCGGAACTGGAGAGGCAGTGGACGCACGACAGGTTGCACGCGTAGGTCAGCTCCCAGGTGAGACAGATCGGAGCCTCGAGGCCGAGCTCGAACCTGTCGGCCAGCGACCGGCCGGGGGCGGCGCGCGCAGCCTCTCGGACCGGCCGAGCCCCGGCCACGCGAGCAGGGCCGCGCGCCTCGGCAGGCCGCCGCACGACCGGAGCAGGGCCGCGTGCCTCGGCGGGCCGACGCACGAGCATCCCGGTCTCCGCGAGCCGCCGCAACCCCGCCCCGAGCGCCTCGAGCTCCCCGTCGTCGATCCCCGCCTCCCTGCAGGCGTCGAGGGCGGAGGCGTGGTCCCCGAGACGGCGGAGGAGGTCGACGAACCTCGGGTGCTTCAAGAAGGAGAGCCGGCGGGTCGAGAAGTCGTACGCCATCGCCCCGAAGGGCTCCGCCCGCAACGCGACGCTCGGGCTGAGCGCCCACGCGTCCTCCAGCACCGGCCGTGACCCGGCGTGGCGGGTCTGGCTCAATAGACGCCGCACATGCCGTCGATCGAGACGTCCTCGACGAGGACGTCGTCGACGATCGGGTCGTCTTCGTGGCCTTCGTCGGTCGGGTCGGCCTCGGGCGCCGCCGACACGGCTGCTCCGTACCGTGCTGAGGAGTCCGCCATCTGTGCCCCCAATCGTCGGACCGGCCCTGACGGCGTGACCATACCGAATAGTGGCACCTGGTGACAAATATCGGCCCGGCTTTTGTACGCTCGTGCTCGTGAGCGTTGGGGGACCAGCTCGGACGACGGGCCGCCCACCGGTCACGTCGCGGGCGGAGCTCGAGCACATCGCGCTGGCGCTCTTCTGCGAGAAGGGGTTCGAGTCCACGACGGTGAAGGACATCGCGCGCGGTGCCGGTGTCAGCCGGCGAACGTTCTTCCGCTACTACGCCTCGAAGAACGACGTCGCGTGGGGCGACTTCGACGAGCACCTCGCGCGCTTCCAGGCCCATTTCGACGCCGTGCCGCCAGAGGTCCCGACGGAGACGGCGCTGCGCGAGTGCATCCTCGCGTTCAACGACTTCTCGGACGACGAGCTGCCCTGGCTCCGCCAGCGGATGTCCCTCCTGCTCGGAGTCTCGGCGCTGCAGGCCCACTCGGTGCTGCGGTACGCGGCATGGTGCGACATCGTCGCGAACTTCGTCGCCCAGAGGACGGGTCACGCGCCCCGGACACTCGTGCCGCAGGTGCTCGCGCGCTCGGCGCTGGCGACGGCGGTCGCCGCCTACGAGCGGTGGCTGGAGGACGGCACGTCGGAGCTTCGCGAGATGCTGGAGGCGGCGCTGTCCATCTGGCTCCGGCCCTGGACCAGCTCCCCTGCGGGAACCGGGGCTCGCTTCGCCCGCGGGCATCGGTAGCAACCGCTACGGCGCGCGCCGGCGACTACCCTCCCTCGGGATGGCCGAGCCGCCGCTCGACGTGGTGCAAGGAGTCCCCTGCGCGCAGTGGGCACGGGCACAGGAGATCGACCCCGTCGGGACCGCCGGCAGCCATGCCGGCTACGTCGTGGTGGAGTGGCCGCTGCCGTGGCCGCGCGACGCCGCAGACGTGCCGGCCCTCGACGCGGTGCGCGAGGTCGTCGCAGGGCGCGGGTTCCGGATCCAGCTTCTCGTGCCCGAGACCGATCGGTGCCGGCGCGTCGCCCTCTACCAGCGGCCGCCCGGTCCGTTCACCCGCTTCGAGGGCCGCGAGCTGCAGGTGGATGTGGACGACGTCAGACCGGGGGATCGCACGGCCCTGGACCGGGCGGTGGAGGACCCCGCGATCGGCGACGCCCTCGGCCGCGCGACCGACCGGCTGCTGGCGGGGGCCGGCGAGCCGGTCGAAGGGTCCGAGGTGCTGGTGTGCACCCACGGACGCAGAGACCGCTGCTGCGGGTCCGCCGGCACGAGGCTCTGGGAGCAGCTCCGCGGTTCCGGCCTCGAGGGCGCCGGAGTGCGCCTCGCGCGCACCAGCCACACCGGCGGCCACCGCTTCGCCGCCACGTGCGTCGTGCTTCCGGCCGGCACGGCGTGGGGCTTCCTCGACCCGGACGCGCTTGGCCGGATCGTGCGGCGGGCCGGACCGCTCGACGACCTCCTCCCCCGCTACCGCGGGTGCAGCGGGCTCGACTCGCCGGCCGCGCAGGCGCTCGAACGTGCGGTGCTGGCGGAAGTCGGTTGGCCGCTGTTCGACTGCGCACGGAGCGTCGAGGACCTCGGCGGCGGACGCCTGCGCCTCGTCGCGTCGGGACCGGCGGCTGCCGGGACGTGGGAGGCGACGGTCGTCCCCGCAGCGACGCGTCCGGTTCCCGACTGCGGCCAACCGCCCGAGCTCTCGACGAGGACCGAGACCGAGCACCGCGTGGAGGGCCTGGCGCGGCTCGGGTGAGCACACCGACGTGCCGGCGCGCCGCCGCGGGTGCCGCGGGTGGCGCGGGCCGTGGCGCCGGGTCAGCCGTCCTGCGCGAACTCGAACCCGAACCGGCCCTTCACGCACAGGTTGCCCATCGTCACGTCGTGGTCGAGGGGCGAGGTGACCTTCACGATGCGGTTGTC
>JAJYGM010000413.1 GCA_021785095.1 Actinomycetes bacterium | reverse complement strand
ACGATCGCCTTCGACTTCCACGGCATCTACGACGACACCGGCTTGAGCGGGCTCACCCAGAGCGGCAACATCTTCGTCCACGTGACGGCCCACGTGAAGAGCTGATCTTCCATCACACCAGCGTCCTGAGGTCTCCTGCGCCGGCCCGGCTCAGCCTGGAGCCGGCGCCGGAGGCTTCCGGGAACGAGATCGCCACCCTGGCCCGTCGCTACCCTGGCCCCATCCACGGTTCACGTGCCAAGGACGCGCTGGCACGTGAGATCTCCGTTCGGCGCGCAGAGCTCACCGAAGGGCACCCGCCATCGCCTTCCGGCACCACGAGAGACCAGAGAGCAACGGTGCCGGCGACTACGGCTCCGCCGACAAGAGGCTCGCGGAGCACAGCAGACAAGCGGCGCCGCTCCGCGTGAACAGCCGTAGGAAGATCCGATGGCCTCGCCGCCGCCGCCGCCGCCGCCGCCGCCGCTGGCTGCTGGTCCTCGTCCTCGTCCTCCTTCTCCTTGGGGGTGTGGAGTCCGTCCCCGGGGTGCCCGGCCACGCCGGGGCAGCGCTCTCGGCTCAGCTTCTCGCCTCCGACGGGGGCGCCCTCGTCGCGAAGGTCAACCCCTTCTACCGCGTGCCGCGCAACCCGTGCGACAGGATCGAGTCGACCTACGGCGTTGGGAACAACCTGCTCAAGAACAGCTGGCTGGGTTTCTATGCGAGCATCTGGCCGAGTTACCAGGCCTTGAACGCGTTCCTCCTGACGTCACTGTTGCCCGGCCAAGCCCGGTGCATGCGCGACTTCGAGGCGACGCTGACGGCCATCGACGACAACTACTGGGCTCACGGGCTGGCGGGTTTGCCGGCTGCGTACGACCAGGGTCCGGCGCCGCTCCACTTCCCGGGCGACCTGCCACGGGTCGACGACAGCATGTGGATGGGCGTCAGCTTGATGCAGGCGTACGACCGCACCGGGAGCGAGTCGTTCCTCAGGCGTGCCGAGGCGGTGTTCGCTCTGGCGCGCGCCAACTGGGACCCGCTGCGCGGTGGGATCTACTGGGAGTATCACGCTCCCGGAGCCACCAACCTCGAGAAGGCTGTCGCCTCGAATGCACCTGCCGCCGCGGTCGCCCTCGGCATCTACCGTGCGACCGGCAACCCGATGTACCTGCGATGGGGGGAGAAGATCGTGAGATGGCTGCACTCGCATCTGATGGATCGACGCACCGGTCTCTACGACGACCATGTCATCGACAGTCGCCTGCCACCAGTGATCGGGCATGCGAAGTACACCTACAACCAGGGGATCATGGTGGGGGTCCTCGCAATGCTCTCGACGGTCTCACCCGGCACCTATCCGCTGACCGACGCGGTCTCGCTCGCACGACGCGCCATGGAGTACTTCCGGAGCCACCGCTCCTACAGGAATCCCGGGTTCGATCTGGTGTGGGCTCAGAACCTGCTGTGGACGGCCGGTCTGTACCACCAGGCATCGTTCACTGCCGAGGCGCGAGCCTCACTCCGGGCCGCCATCAGAGCCGAGCCGAGGAACCCCGGCAGCCTCCTCGAGTTCGCGAGCGGCATCGGCCTCCGGGCTCTGTTTGAGCTTCCGCCGAAGGACTACGGACTCCTGGCACCTTGACCTGGCCGGCGATGTCGGCATCAGGAGGTGAAACGCGACTCTGAAGGCGGTCACGAGCTCGTCGAGGCCTGCGCGGATGCGACTCACTTCCGACTTCGACACGCCCGAGTCGATCCCGAGCGCCTGCACGAGGTCATCGACAGAGCGGGTCGAGACCCCGAGCACGTAGGCCTCCATCACGACGGCATACAGCGCCTGGTCGATGCGTCGACGCGGCTCCAAGATGCTCGGGAAGAAGCTCCCACGGCGCAGCTTCGGGATGTTGAGGTGCAGATCGCCGGCCTTGGTCGACAGCGTCCTCGGGCGGTGGCCGTTGCGCTCGTTCGTCCGCGTGTCCGAACGCTCGTAGAGTCCGGCGCCGATCGCCTCGGCTGCCTCGGCCTCGATCAGCTCTTGAAACACGAAGCGGACGGCGTCGCGGATGAGATCGATGCCGTCACCGCTGCGAAGGGCGGCAGTACAGCTCGGACAGGGCAGACCTGGAAAGGGCCATCGGGGTGATCTCCTTTGTGCGTTCGGGCTTGAACACACCGAGGATCACTCCGATGGACCCCACCTGTGGTGGATGCTCGCCGTCAGGTCAAAGCCCACCACTCGAGGGGACTCTCTCCGACGCCGGCAAGCAGAAGGGCGCGCTCTGACGTTGTCAACCGCGATTTGATGCTTCGACCTGACTAGCCATCTTGACACCGTCAGCCTTCTCGGGCCACGTGTCAACGGCCACGGCGAGGGGGATCTTCAACCCCGCGCTCGCGGAAGCGGGCGTGATCTGCTCGACGGTTCGCCGACGATCTCGACTCGGAGGACGAAGTCGCAAAGTCGCCCGCTCAGATCAGAGCTGACTTCGGGATCGGTGCCGGGCTCTTAGCGGCCCGTTGGGGACCACCCGTCCCGGACTCGGTCTTGCATCCAGGCGGGCCGCTGTGTAGCATACCCAGTATGCTATTCGATGTCGAAGCCCTGCGATCCCGAGCAAGGAGGCAGCCGTGAGCGTCCGTCACGCCCTGTTGGGCCTGCTCAGTGAGGGTCCGAAGTACGGCCACCAGCTCCGCCAGGAGTTCGAGGAGCGTACCGGCGACGTGTGGCCGCTCAACGTCGGCCAGGTGTACACGACGCTGCAACGACTCGAGCGGGACGGACTCGTCGAGTCGGACGACACGGCGAGCGAGGGCACCCAGAACGTCTACCGCATCACCGGTGCGGGCGTGGACGAGCTCGGCATCTGGCTCCACACCCCACCCGATCTGACCTCGCCGCCGCGCGACGAGCTCGTGATCAAGGTCCTCGTTGCTCTCCGCATGCCCGCCCTGGACGTGCGTGACGTCCTTCAGGTGCACCGGCGCTACCTCGTCGAGCTCATGCAGCAGTGGACACGGCTCAAGGAGGACGAGGGAGAGTTCGACTTCGCGCTGGCGCTCGTCGTCGACTCGGAGCTGTTCCGGCTCGACTCGGTGATCCGTTGGCTCGATGCCGTCGATGGGCGGCTGAAGCGAGCCGAGATCGAACCGCCGGTGGCGGTTCCCGAGCTGCCGCGGCTGCGGCGGAGATTGGCGGTGCGGCGATGAACGTCCTCGAGCTTCGTGAGGTCACGAAGGCTTACGGCGAGGGGATGGCCCAGGTGCATGCGATCGAGAACGTCAGCCTGAGCGTCGAGCGCGGAGCGCTCGTCGCGATCATGGGACCGAGCGGCTCGGGCAAGTCGACGCTGCTCACGATCGCAGGGAGCCTCGAGGAGCCGACGAGCGGTGAGGTCTTCATCGAGGGAGCCCCTCTCTCGACGATGTCGCACAACGAGAAGGCTCGGCTGCGGAGGCAGACGCTCGGTTTTGTGTTCCAGGACTTCAACCTGCTGCCCGGCCTGACCGCTGCCGAGAACGTGTCGTTGCCGCTCGAGCTCGACGGCATGAAAGCGAAGAAGGCGCACACCATCGCGATGTCGATGCTGGGCGAGTTCGGGCTAGGCGACCGTGCGAGTCACTTCCCCGATCAACTTTCGGGCGGCGAGCGCCAGCGGGTGGCGATCGCCCGCGCCGTCATCGGCAACCGGCACCTGCTGCTCGCCGACGAGCCGTCGGGCGCGCTCGACTCGGTGAACGGCGAGGCCGTGATGCGGATGATCCTCAACGCGTGCAAGCAGAGCGGGGTCGCGGCCGTGGTCGTGACCCACGAGGCACAGCTCGCCTCATGGGCGGACCGGGTCGTCTTCCTCCGCGACGGTCACGTCGTGGACCAGACGGTCCCGCCGCCTACGCCCGAGCAGCTCGTGCACACCGCCCAGCAGCGATGACCGCCCCCACGGTCCTGATGCCGGGGATCGATGCGCGAGAGCGCCGGTCGGGCGGAGGAGGCAGGGGCAGCGCGTCGGCCCGGCGAGCGATGGTGCGCTGGGCCTGGCGGTTGTTTCGCCGGGAGTGGCGCCAGCAGCTCCTGATCGTCGCCCTCATCACCGTCGCCGTCGGCGCGGTGATCCTCGGGGGAGCGATCGCGACAACGACGCCATCCTCGCCGACCGCCGCGTTCGGCACCGCCGAGGACATGGGGATCCTCTCGGCTGGGCGGGGGCTGGCATCGGAAGTCGCCACCCTCCGGCAGAAGGAGGGTCCGGTCGACGTCATCGTGAACGAGAAGCTCTCGGTCCCGGGTTCGATCGACACCTATGACCTGCGCGCTCAGAACCCGACCGGCACCTACGACCGGTCGTTGCTCGCTCTAGTGTCCGGGCGGTACCCCGCCACCGCCGGCGAGGTGGCAGTCGCCGCCGGGGTGGCGTCGGACTTCCACCTGCACGTCGGAGCCCTGTGGCACATGGCCGGCGCGACGAGGCGGGTCGTCGGCATCGTCGAGAACCCGACGAGCCTGCTCGACGAGTTCGCTCTCGTCGTCCCCGGACAGGTGACGTCACCGTCCGCCCAAGCCACGGTCCTGTTCGATGCTCACGGCCCTCTCAGTGCCCTCCGAGCCCTTGGCGTGCTCGGTCGTGGCAACCAGTTCGTGAGCGCCGACGAAGTCGCGGCCCAGGCGAGCAACACGCTCAACCCGGACACGATCATGTACGCCCTCTCCACGATCGGGATGCTGCTCATCGCCCTCGTCGCCATCGGCGGCTTCACCGTGCTCGCCCAGCGCCGGTTGCGGGCCCTTGGCATGGTCGCAGCGATCGGCGCGACCGAGCGCGACGTCCGCAGCGTCGTGCGGGCCAACGGCGTCGTGACCGCTGTCGTCGGAACTGTGCTCGGCGTGTTGATCGGCTTCGGCCTCTGGGCGGCGTACCGGCCGCACGTCGAACAGAGTGCTCACCACGTCATCGGGCTGTTCCAGCTCCCGTGGCTCGTCATCGTGTTCGCCATGGTGCTCGCCGTGGTGACGACCTACTTGGCGGCCGGACGGCCGGCCCGTGCCGTCACGAGGACGTCGATCCTGGCGGCGCTCTCGGGGAGGCCGGCACCACTGCGCCAGGTCAGGCGCTCGGCGGTACCGGGGGTGGTCGTGCTGGTGGTGGCGTTTCTCCTCTTCTCCCTGTCGGGGGCGAACGCTTTCAACGGGGGCGGCCAGCTCTGGCTCGTCGTCGGCATCGTCTTCCTCATCGCGGCGGTCGTGCTCCTCGCGCCGATGTGCCTCGCACTGTTGGGACGGTTCGGGGCGCATGCTCCCCTGTCGGCAAGGCTGGCGCTTCGGGACCTCGCTCGCTACCGGGCCAGGTCCGGCTCGGCACTCGCGGCCATCACGATCGGCATCCTGATCGCCGTCATCGTCGCGGCCGCCGCCGCCGCGAGGTACGGCAACTACCTCGACTACACAGGTGCGAACCTCGCTCCGAACCAGATGGTGATCTACTCGCCGACGCCGCCACCGGGCGGGACGTACTTCGGACCGAAGGGTGCTCCCAACCCGGTCAAGGCACAGGGACTCCCGAGCTTTGCCGCTCAGGCGGCCCTGGCGGACAAGATCGCCAGATCCGTCGGCGCCTCCGGGGCGGTGGAGCTGCTGCAGTCGAGTGTCGCCCTCTACCACGCCGCGCCCGGAGGCAACTGGAACGGGCAGATCTACGTGGCCACGCCAACGCTCCTACGAGCGCTCGGCATCAGGCAATCGGAGATCAATCCCAACGCGGACTTCATCACCATGCGGCCCGGCATCGCCGGGATGTCGAGGATGCAGATGACCTGGGGCAACGGCCCCAACAGCAGCAGCTGGAACCCCGTGATCCAAGAGATCAGCACGCTTCCG
>JAJYGM010000080.1 GCA_021785095.1 Actinomycetes bacterium | reverse complement strand
CCGGACGCCCCGATGAAGCGCGAAGACGGCACCGGGCAACCGGCTAGGACCGTCACCGCCTCGTCGCAAGGCGAGGCTGCCTGACCATGCTCACGTTTGTGCACGGGTTGGGTGACGGTGCACCCAGGCAGATCCCTCCCGACCCCGCAGCGCCGGCAGCGGATCCACAGGTTGTTCCCATTGCGCTGCACAGGGGATGGACGCGACGGTGGGCTCATGACCGATCTCGCTGCGTCGACGGCCCCGGACGGCGCGCCGGTGGCGCCGCTCGCGTCGTACGCGCACCTCGTCGAGCGGCTCTCGGCGGGCGAGGTGGTCGACGAGATGGCGTCACGCCTGGTCGACGCCGCGGTCGAGGTTTGGGCGCGCCCGAGCTTCGACACCTTCGTCTCCATCGGGCACCTGCGCTTCGAGCCCTTCGACTACCAGCTCCAGACCGCCGAGACCGTGCTCCGCCGGATGCGCGGCCGGGCGATCCTCGCCGACGAGGTGGGGCTGGGCAAGACGATCGAGGCCGGGTTGGTGCTGAGCGAGCTGCGCCTCCGGGGGCTCGCCCGGAGCGTGCTCGTCGTGTGCCCGTCGGGCCTCGTCGCCCAGTGGCGCGAAGAGCTCGAGCGCAAGTTCGGGCTCGCCACGCACCTGGTCGGCAGCGCCGAGGCCCGTGACCCGGCCATGATCTCCGCCCCTGCCGTCGCCGCCGCCCCTCCCCTCGCAGCCCCTGCCGTCGCCGCCGCCCCTCCGGTGTCGATCGTCTCCCTCGCCCTGGCGAGGCGGTCCCCGACCCGGGACCGGCTCGTCGGGCACGCCTGGGACCTCGTGGTCGTGGACGAGGCACACCGGGTGAAGAACCCCTCGACCGCCTCCTCGCGGCTCGTGCGCGACCTGCGGAGCCGCCACCTGTTGCTCCTCACGGCGACGCCGGTGGAGAACCGCCTCTCGGACCTGTTCAACCTCGCGAGCCTCGTCGCCCCGGGCGTGCTCGGCACGGCCAAGCAGTTCAGAGCTCGGCACGGCGCCGATGCGACGGCGGCGCCCCGGGACCTCACCGCGTTGCGGACCCGGGTCGGAGAGGTGATGATCCGCCACCGCCGCAGCCAGGTCGCGCTCATGCTGCCGCGACGGCTGGCAGAGACCATCGCGGTCGCCCCGACGGGCCCCGAGGCGGCGCTCTACGCAGCCGTGGCCGAGCGCGTGCGGGCCGAAGGACGGGACGCCCCTCCGGCCAGGGCCATGGCGCTGCGTTCGGCGCTCCGCCTTGCCGGTTCGAGCCCCGCCGCGGTCTTCGGCGTCGCCGGGAAGCTCGGGTGGCACGACCTCACGGAGCAGCTGCCGGCCCTGCTCTCGGACTCGCGCCTGCCGGCGAAGTCCGAAGCGCTGCTTCGCGTGCTCTCCCGCCTCGGCGCCGGCGGGCCGGGGACCCGAGCCGTGCCGGGGTCGGCGCGGCCGCCCGGGTCGGCGGGGGGTGCCGCGTTCCCCTCGGCAGCCACCGCGGAGAAGGTGCTCGTGTTCGTCGCCTTCCGGCGGACCCAGGAGCACCTCGCCGGCGTCCTCGCCGGCGCCGGCGTTCCCCATGCCCTCTACCACGGCACCCTCACGAGGCGCGAGAAGGAAGCCGCGATCGAGGCGTTCCGCACCGACGTCCCGGTGCTCGTGTCGACCGAGGCGGGCGGCGAGGGCCGGAACCTGCAGTTCTGCCACCAGATGGTCAACTTCGACCTCCCGTGGAACCCGATGGAGATCGAGCAGCGGCTCGGACGGCTCCACCGGATCGGCCAGGAGCACGACGTGACGGTCGTCAACCTCGTGGCGAAGGAGACCGTCGAAGAGCGCGTGCTGTCGGTGCTCGAAGCGAAGATCAATCTCTTCGAGCTCGTGGTCGGGGAGCTCGACATGATCCTCGGCCGGATCGAGGACGACTACGACCTCGAGCGCGTCGTCTTCGACGCGCACGTGCAGAGCCGAGACATGGACGAGCTCGGCGCCCGCCTCGAGGAAGTGGGCGATCGCCTCGTCGCGGCGCGCCTCGAGCACCGCCGGAGCCGTGAGCGCAACGACGCGCTCGTCCCGGCCGAGGAGGACGCGCGGCGCGCGGAGGGCAGGGCGTGAACACCGACCCGGCGCTGCGGTTCCTCGTCGAGCTGGTCGAGCGCGAGGGAGGAGCCGCAGAAGACCTCGGTGAGAGCGTCCTCTTGCTCGTGGGCGACGGTCTCCGCGATCACCTGGGCCTCCCCGAGGAGCTCACCGTCACCGATGATCCCGAGGTGGCCGCCGAGGAGGGAGGCCTTCTCGCCGTCCCTGGCCAGCCGGTCGTCTCGGACGCGGCGGAGATGGTGCTGCGGCGCGGCGACGCCGGCTGGTGCCGCCTCGACCGGCCCGCTGCTCCCCCGCCGACACGCGACCGGCTGCAGGAGGCGGCGCGCGAGCAGTTCGACGTCGACCACGGCCGCATCGACGTCGAAGGCCAGCCCACGTCGTGCTGGGTCCCCGTCCTCCATGCGGCCGCGCTCTTGGAGGTCAGCGTCTCGGTGGAGGAGCGCTACGAGGAGCGGGCCGAGGTCTTCGTGGACGCGCGCGACGGGACCACGCTGCCGCCGCGGGTGTCGGCGGCGCTCGCCGGGCTCGTGCACCAACCCGGGAGGGGGTCGGGGTACGTCCGCGCCCAGCCCGACCTGCGGCGGGCCGTCGAGGCGGCACACGCGTCGCTCGATGCCCGCGCCGCAGAGCGACAGGCCGCGCTCGTGCGCGACGCGCGATCGGCGCTCGAGCGGGAGCGAGAGCGGGTCGACGCCTACTACGAGGCGACGCTCGCGTCGATCGGCGCCCGGCGCGACGGTGCCGCCATCGACCGTGCTCGGCTGTACGACGCGCAGGAAGAAGCGACGCGGGCCGAATGGTCGAGACGCCGGGAGGAGACCGAGGGGAAGTTCGCCGGCAGCCGCGAGGTGCTCCCCTTCCGCCTCCACCTCGTCGACGTCCCCGCGCTCCACGTCCCCGCGACCATCCGGCGCGGCGCGCGCACCTTCGGCCTCCGCCTGGACTGGCTGCTCCCCTTCTCCTGCTTCCTCGGATGCCGGTGCCCGCACTGCGGCGCCGACGAGCCGCTCGTCGCGGGCCGGGACCGGCTGGGCTGCCGGGCGTGCCTGCCGAGGATGGTCGCCTCGCCCCCCGCGCCCCCGCCGACGGCGCGGCAGGCGGGCACAGCGGACGCGGCCTCCCCTGAGCGCAACCGCGGGCCCGGCATCCCGAACGGACGAGCCGACCAGCCGCACGCCGGCACCGAGAAGCCGCACGCCGATGCCGACCGGTCGCCGGGGCGCACGCAGCGCGACAAGCGGATCGACAAGGTCTGGCGCGACGTCGCAAGGGGCTTCTGGGGAGCGGTGGGCAGCTCGGAGCGCTACGGCTCGGTCACGCCGCGTTCCCCGCTCGACGCGCTGTACCGCTGCTACGGCCCAGCCGGGCCCCTGCTCGCGGTGGGCCTCGCGCCCGACGCCTCTCTCAGGGGCATGCACGCCTTCCTCCTCGGGGGCGACGAGGACGGCACAGACGTGCTCTCGACGGCTGGGACGGTCCACACGAGCGATGGCCTCGCACGGTTCGCGTTGCGCTGGCGCCTCGTCGGCAGGGACCCGTCGGTGATCGAGGTCCTCCCCATCGGGCCGCCGGCGGGAGGGCGGTCCCTTCCCACGGTGCACCGCAGCCGGAACCTGCTCGGAGGCGTCCCCGGGCCAGAGACGCCGCGCCCTCGGGACCTCGGCCCGGTCGAGACGCTCGTCTGGCAGCACGCGATCGGTGACGGCCTGCCCCTCGTCGTCCGCAGCCTCGCGCTGTACTGGCGGGCGCAGGGCCAGCGCCGCCTGGCCCCAGTCCGGGCCAATGTGCTCGCCGCCGCGGTCGTCGCGACGGCCCGCCGGCACTCCGAGCTGCGAGGCGGCGCCGACTGGGCCGCGCGGCGTCACGGCGTCCCCGTCGCAGAGGTCCGAGACGCGTGCGACGTCCTCGCCAGCGTGCTCGGTGCAGCCGCCGAGCACCTTTGGTGACGTCGGGCCGGCTGGCGCGGCCGAGGGTTCCCGCCTCGGCGGCCTACCGCGGCGGCCAACCGGCCCCAGGTCACCGCCACCTCCGTGACGCGCAGGTCTCCACGTCGACGGCATGACCCGGCCCCCGCGCCGAGCCCGAAGGCGAAGCGGTCGTTGCCCGAGCGAGACCACCATTGCCAGAATTCCAGTATGAAACCTTCACCTCAATGCGCGGGAATCGTAATGGCCGTTGATGATTCTGTAACCTAAATAGGGCAGCTGACCAGGAAATACGGCATGCATTTCCTACCTCAGGTGCGACCTTTTCCCACGTTGCGCACGAGTGCGGAACGTCCGCCCCGTGGAAGATGTCAGTGCAAATTGAGTTGCCCCGCGCGACTGTTTGGGTAACAATCTCTGGCATTGTGACTGACCTGGGGGGGGGTTCGCGCCTGCCGGAGCGCCGCCCGAAGCCGCACCAGCTCCTCCGTCTGGTCTTCGTCGCGGGTCTCCTTGCCGCCACGTCGACCGCGACGGCGGGGACGACCGCTGGGGCGACAAGCCCCGTGTCGAGCGAGCAGGCGAAGGCGGCGCAGATCGAGGCCGAGATCCAGCAGACGGGCCGGCAGATCGACGGGCTCGACCAGCGCTACCAGGCTGCTCTGGAAGCGAAGGCGGCGATCGACGCGCGGATCGGTGCGACGCAGGCGGAGATCGACCGGACGCTCGCCACGATCGCAAGGGACAAGGTGGTGCTCCAGAAGGCGGCGATCGAGGCGTACGTCTCAGGCGACACCTCCGCCGCCGCAGACGCGCTCTTCTCCACCAGCCAGACAGCGGCGATGGACTCCTCGGTCTACAGCCAGGTCGTCACCGGCGACCTGCACACGTCGATAGCGGACCTCCACACTGCCGTGGCGCTGCTGGACGCGCAGCGCCAGACCCTGAAGCACGAGGACGCGAGTGCGGCTCGTGCCGTCGCGACAGCGCGTGCGGCGTACGGGCAGGCCCACACGCTCGAGACACAGCAGCGTGCAGCCGCCGCGGCGGCGCAGAAAGCCGCCGCACTGGCGACGATCCAGGCGGCCAAAGAGGCGACGATCACGGAGGCCGCCGCCGCGCCGGCGATCACGGCCGCGCCGGTGGCCGCGCCCGCCCCTGCTCCTGCCGCCAGCAACGCGGGCGCCATCGCCGTTCGGGCGGCCGAGACCCAGCTCGGGGTGCCCTACGTCTGGGGCGCCGAGAGCCCCGGCGCGGGCTTCGACTGCTCGGGGCTCACGGCGTGGGCGTGGGCCCAGGCGGGCGTCTCCCTCCCGCACTACTCAGGCGCGCAGATGGCCGACAGCGCGCCGCTGCCGATCTCCGATCTCCAGCCCGGCGACCTTCTCTTCTACGGACCGGGGGGCAGCACCCACGTCGCGATGTACGTCGGAGGCGGCATGATGATCGAGGCGACGCTCCCCGGGACAGTCGTGCGGATCGACCCGGTCCGGTTCGGCACAACATTCGCGGGGGCCGGCCAGCCCTGAAGTCCCCCCGGAGGGGAGAGGGTGCAGCGCGCGTCCGTCGCCTTCGGCCGCCGGGCGATACTTGACCGGTGAAGCCCGTCCCGGTCGACTTCCACCTCGGCCCTCTCGTCGTCCACACCTACGGGATCGGGCTCGCCGTCACCTTCTGGTTCGCATTCCGCTATTTCGAGCGACGCCTCCGGGCTCGCGGCTATCGCACCGACTGGGTCGTGGGGTTCTTCGTCTGGGAGATCGTCTCCGCCGTCGTGGGCGCTCGTGTGATGCACGTCCTCGCCAACCTCTCCTACTACCGTGCCGACCCCGCCCA
>JAJYGM010000181.1 GCA_021785095.1 Actinomycetes bacterium | reverse complement strand
GACCTTCGCCGTCGACAGTTGCCGGGCCGTGTCCACGAGGGCCTCGAGGGCGTCCGGCGTGTGCGCGTAGTCGACCACGACGAGGTACGGCTCGTCGGTGGTCACGATCTCGAAACGCCCCGGCGGTGGCGGGCAGCGCTCGAGGGCGGCCCTCGCCTGGTCCGCCTCGATCCCGAGCGCCAGGGAGACCAGGTACGCGGCGGCGACGTTCGGGGCGTTGACCGGCCCGATGAGCGGCGCGGCCAGCTCCACGCGACCGCTGCCGTCGTCGATCACCACGGTGATCCCGGCGAGACCCCTGGAGGTGCACGAGATCCGGAAGTCGGCCGGGCGGCGCGAGGAGAACGTCGTCACGGGCACTCGGCACGACGCCGCCAAGCGCGCCCCCCACTCGCTGTCCACGCAGATCACCGCCTGCTCGCAGCGGGACGGGTCGAACAGTCGGCTCTTGGCGGCGAAGTACCGCTCCATCGAGCCGTGGTAGTCGAGATGCTCGGGCGAGAGGTTCAAGAAGACCCCGACGCGGAAGCGGGTGCCGTCGATCCGGTGTCGATCGAGGGCGTGCGAGGTGACTTCCACGGCCGTGCCGACCGCTCCGCCGGCGAGCATCGATGCCAGGTGGCGCTGGAGCTCAGGGGCCTCGGGAGTGGACAGCGCCGACGTGGCGAGCCGTTTGCCGCCGAGGAAGGTGCCCGTGGTGCCGATCTGCCCCGCCACCCCCGTCGAGCCGGCCAGGCACGCCTGCAGCAGCTGGCACGTCGTCGTCTTGCCGTTCGTGCCGGTCACCCCGACGACGGTCAGCTGCTCGGACGGCCAGGCGTACACGTGGGCCGCGATGGGTCCGGCGGCGGCGGCCACCGAGGGGACCCGCAGCTGGGGGACGGCGAGCTCGTCGAGGAACCGCTCGACGACGATCGCCGCGGCACCGCGGCCGACGGCGTCGGCGGCGTAGCGGTGCCCGTCGGCATGCGCCCCGGGCACCGCGAGGAACAGGTCGCCCGGCGCGATCCGGCGGCTGTCCGCGCACACCCCCGTCACGACCGCCTCACCCCGTCGCTCGCACGTGCCCAGCTGCTCGGCAAGAGCCGACAGGGACGTCTCTGGCAGCGATGTGCGCGCCCTCGGGCGAGCGGGTCGGCCAGCGAGTCCCGTGGCCGCGGGAGTCGACCTCACCACGACGGCCCGGCGTCGCCGAGGGTGCGTCCCGCGGGTCCCAGGTGCTCGCAGACGGCCGGAAGCGGAGTGCTGGTCGCCCCGGTGCCGCGGGGGTGCTTCCCGGCGGCGCAGCAGGCGGTCGGGAGGGAATCGGTGACGGTCAGCAGGCCGAGCAGGTGCACGCCGTGAAGGTTCCTCGTGGCTGGCGGATGGGTCATGCTACGCAGCGGTCGTTCTACGCAGCGGTCGTTCTACGCAGCGGTCGTTCTACGCAGCGGTCGTTCTACGCAGCGGGAGGTGGCCACCAGCCGTCCATCTAAGGTTGGTGGCCGAGAATGACGTTCGCATGAACGCGCAGCGATTTCCGCCCCCGACGGGCCCGCTCGATCGCGGACCCATGTCAGACGAGGTCACCGGCTGGGAAAGGGCGGCTTCTATTGCTCCCGCGCACGCCCGCACCGTATCCTCGTCGGGCGTGAGCGTCCCCATGACCTCTTCGTGAGGGTCTCCCTGTCGCTCGTGCCCTGCCGCCGGGCAGCGCAGCACTCGCGCGGCGGTCGCACAGCTCACCGGGCTCCAGCAGCTCCCCGGGCTCACCCGGTTCCAAGGCTCGCTGAGCGTCGGGGCCCCTCGACGGCGATGCCCACCTCCGCGCGGAGGCCCAACGGCGGCGGATCGAGCGCATGAGCCCGCGAGCACGAGCGCACGAGCAGTCGTGAGCTGCCGCGCCGACGGAGGCACGCATGGACCGGATAGCTGAGCTCGACAGAGGACTCGCGGCGATGCGGGCGCGCCTCACTGCTGCGGCGATCTCCGGCCTTGCCCGGTGGACGCCGTACGTGGAAAGCGAGATCCAGGGCCTGCGACGGGTGGTGAGCCCGGGGAGCGTGTGCATCGACGTCGGGGCGGCCGCCGGCCTGTACACCATGGCCCTCTCGCGCCTGTGCGGGCGCAGCGGGCGCGTGCACAGCGTCGAGCCGTTGCCGTTCGCCAACTTCCAGCTCGCCCGGCTGCTGAGCGCGTGGCAGGCCGTCAACGTCTGCCGGCACGCGGTGGCTCTCGGCGCTGAACCCGGCCGTGACATCATGCACGTCCCGTTGGGGCGGTACGGGCTGGTCACGGGACGGTCGTTCCTGGACGGGTCGGCGGCGGGACCGGACCCGAACGTGGAGTTCGCCAATCAGATCTCCGTGGCCGTCACCGTCGACACGTTGGACGCGTTGTGCGCGCGCGAAGGGATCGACCAGCTCCAGTTCGTCAAGATCGACGTCGAAGGCGCGGAGCTGCAGGTGCTCGAGGGCGGCAAGGAGGTCGTCGAGACGCTCCGGCCGGCGATGCTCGTCGAGATCGAGGCTCGCCATACGGCCCGGTACCAGCGCACCCCCGAAGAAGTCGTCGCGTGGATGCTCGAGCGCGGGTACACGATGCACACCTGGCAGCGTGGCTGGCAACCGGCCCGTTCGATCGATCCGGGCACGCGCAACTACCTCTTCCAGCCTTCGCGCCCCGGGCAGCGAGCGCTGGACAGGTCGCCTCGGCAGCCGGCCTCGGTCCACGCATGATCGCTGCCGGCGCGGCCTCACCCTGCTCCCCGGGCACGCACGCGGAGGAGGGCGGGGACACAGCTGGCGCCGGCGGCGCGCGCCGGAGCGTCCATCGGCGATGGACGACCGCGCGCCGGGCATCGGATGGGATACCCTCGGCCGCAGGTCGACCATGATGGATTCCGGCATGACGACGCGGCCGGTCCTCGGCGCCGACTCGGACCACCGGGTGGGTGTCGGGACGCCGCTGGCCGTCGTGCTGTTCGCGCTCTTCGCCGCCTACGCCGCGGTGTTCGCGCTCGTCGCGCACGGGGCCGAGTCCGTCTGGGGAGCATGGGCTGCGGGCGCCTACGGCGTCGCCGCGGCCGCAGCCGCGTGGTGCTGGCGACGGTACCCGGGCGTGCCGTTGCTCGTGGCGATCGTCGGAGCGATGGCCGTGCCCGCGGCCGTCCTGCCGGTCAACTGGGGGGCGACCTCCGAGGTGCGAGTGGTCGCCCGCGCGGCAGCCCAATGGCTCGCGCACGGCACGCCGTACCTCGCGTCGGGGCAGCTCGCGTCGTGGCGGTCCTACGATCCCTACCTGCCGGGCATGTCCCTCTTCGGCCTGCCCCACGCGCTCGGCCTTCCGGGTCCGCTCGGCGACCCCGTGTCGTGGCTCGCGCTCACGACCGCCGGCCTGCTCGTTCTGGCGTGCCGCATCGCCGTACCCGACGCGGCGCGTCGATGCGAGGGCTGCCGGCGCCAGGCCGTGCTTCGCACCATGCTCCTGCTCTCGGTTCCCGTCTTCGCGCTGCCGATGTCGCTCGGGGTCACGGACCCGCCGGTGATCGCGCTGTTGTGCCTCGCCCTCGCCTTGACGGCGCGCGGGGCCCACGGGCATGCCGAAGGAGCGTTCCGCACGTCCTCAGCAGCACCGAGCAGGCGCTTCGAAGAGCACGTCGTCGCGCAGCGCGGGAACCGCCCAGTGCTGGCAGGCCTCGCGATCGGGGCCGCCTGTGCGCTGAAGGCGACCGCGTGGCCGGCGCTCCCCGTCGTGCTCGCGCTGCTCGCCGTACGCGACGGAAGGCATGCAGCGGCGCGCTTCATCTGGAGCTCACTCGGCACGTTCCTGGCGCTCCTCGCCGTAACCGCCCCCGAGCTGCTCGCACACCCCCGCGCCCTGTGGCTGAACCTCGTCGAGTACCCCCTCGGGCTCTCGCACAGCCCGACGAAGGCGGCGAGCCCGCTGCCCGGTCACCTGATCGCAGGCACCGGGAGCCTCGGCCATCTCGTGGCGATCGTCCTGCTCGCCGGTGCAGCCCTCGCGCTCGGCGCCTCCCTCGTCCTCCGGCCGCCGCGCGACATCCGGCAGGCGTCGGTGCGCCTGGCGATCGGCTTCGTGCTCATGTTCCTGCTCGCTCCCGACGCTCGGTTCGGCTACTTCGCGTACCCCCTCGGGATCCTGCTGTGGCTGCTCTTGACCGGGTCGTGGTCTCGGTCTGGTCGCGAAGGTTCGTCGCCTCTCGTGGTCGACGGGCGCCGATCGGCCTGCGAGGAGCGCGAAGGCAGCGTTGCGACCGTCCGGGCAGGCGACGCCGACCGCGTGCTGCGTGGCCGCGCCGCGAGGGCGGGTGCGCGCGAGGTCCGCTCCTGGGGAAAGGCGGCGCTCCCGGATCTGGTGCGGTAGCAGATGAGGGAGGAGCCTCACCCCGTCACCCCCGACGAGATCACCGCGGCCGCCCGCAAGAGCTTCGACGGAGCCCCCGACCGCCGGCTGAGGTTCCTCCTCCAGCAGCTCGTCGACCACCTGCACGCGTACGTGCGCGAGGTGGGGCTCACCAGAGACGAGTGGGAGGCGGCCGTCGGCTTTCTCACCGACACCGGCCGGACGTGCACCGGCAGTCGTCAGGAGTTCATCCTCTTGTCCGACACCCTCGGCCTGTCGATGCTGGTGGACGCCCTGCAGCACCCCGTGCCGCCGGGCGCGACCGAGTCGACCGTGCTCGGCCCGTTCCACGTCGAGGGCTCACCGCTGCGACCAATGTGGTCCTCGACCGTGGAGAAGGAAGGGAGCGGGGAGCCGGCGCTGGTCACCGGCACCGTGCGGGGGACCGAGGGGCGGCCGGTGGAGGGCGCCCTGGTCGACGTGTGGCAGAACGCAGCCAACCAGCTGTACGCGGTGCAGGACCCCGGTCAGCCGCCGGAGAACCTGCGCGGCGTGTTCAGGACGGGTGCCGACGGTGCGTTCGCCTTCTGGTCGGTGCGGCCGGTCGACTACCGAATCCCCGACGACGGCCCGGTCGGGAAGATGCTGGCGGCGACCGGTCGCCACCCCTGGCGGCCTGCCCACCTGCACGTCATGGTCTCGGCACCCGGGTACCGCACCGTGGCGACGCACCTCTTCGACGCGACGAGCGCACACCTCGACGACGACGCCGTCTTCGGCGTGAAGCCGTCGCTCGTCGTCGACTTCGTGCCGCACGGGCCCGAGGAGCCGGGCGCCCCTGAGGGGTGGAACGGCACGTGGTACTCGGTGGAGCGCGACGTGGTGCTGGTGCCGGCCGACGACTGAACGGCACAGGCGCCTACCGGGAGCTTCCCGACCACCTCGTCTCCTCCACCGGCCGGACGTCGAATCCCGCATCGTGCACGGCATCGAGCACCCGTCGTGCGTGCTCCCGGCCGCGCGTCTCGATGACCAGCTGCACACCCGTCTCCCTCACGTGGAGGTCGTAGCCCTCTCGCAGATGGCCGACTTCGATCAGGTTTCCGCCCGCTTCGCCGATCACCGAGAGCAGCCGCGCCAGGCGACCGGGCTGGTCGGAGATCCGGGCGAAGACCACCAGGCGGCGACCTGCGTTGGTCTCGTGGCGCCGGATCGCGATCGCGAGCAGGTTCGTGTCGACGTTTCCTCCCGAGAGCACGACCGCGGTGGTGCCCGTCGCGGGCGCCTCGACGGCGCCGGACAAGAGCGCTGCGACGCCGACCGCGCCCGCCCCCTCGACGACGAGCTTGGCGCGCTCCAAGAGCAGGACCATCGCGTCGGCGATGTCGTCTTCCTCCACGGTCACCACTTCGTCGACGAGCGCCTCGACGATCGGGAGGGTGATCGACCCGGGACGCTTCACTGCGATGCCGTCCGCGAGCGAGCTCGGAGCTCCCGCCGCGACGGGTCGACCGGCACCGAGGGCGGCGGCGAACGGCGCGCACACCGCAGCCTGGAC